>NC_004917.1:1200000-1500000 GCF_000007905.1 Helicobacter hepaticus ATCC 51449 | reverse complement strand
TACAATCGCGAAGAATTTAAAGGTGACCCAAAAGATTACCAACCTTATGGTGTTGCGCAAGACAAACCTGCTGTCCTTAATCCATTCTTTAAGGGTTATAAATACCATATTACAGGGCTTCATCACGGAGGAAGTGGATTCCCAACTGAAGATGAAAAGCTTTCGCAAAATCTCATTGACAGACTTTTTAACAAAATTGAATCCCACATTGATGATATTGTGGAATATGAAGAATATGAGCTTAATGATGCAGAGATTCTCATTATCGCTTATGGTTCTGTTTCGCTTTCTGTAAAAGAGGCTATTCATACTTTAAGAAAACAAGGTGTGAAAGTGGGGCTTTTCCGTCCTATCACAATGTGGCCTAGCCCTGCAAAACAGCTTAAAACATTGGGCAAAAAGTTTGAGAAAATTCTTATGATTGAACTCAATAAAGGACAATACAAGCAAGAAGTGGAACGTATTATGCAAAAAGATATTACTTTCCTAGGCAAGGCTAACGGACGCAGTATTTCGCCCACAGAGATTATCACAACAATCAAGGAGATGTAAGATGGCTTTTAATTACGAAGAATATTTACGAATGGACAAAATGCCAACACTTTGGTGTTGGGGCTGTGGCGATGGTGTTATCTTAAAAAGTGTGATACGCGCTATTGATGCACTTGGTTGGAATATGAATGATGTGTGTATAGTAAGTGGTATTGGTTGCTCAGGAAGATTTTCTTCATATGTAAATTGCAACACTGTGCATACTACACACGGGAGGACAATGGCTTATGCTACAGGTATTAAGCTTGCCAACCCAGATAAAAAAGTAGTTGTTATCTCTGGTGATGGAGATTCTATGGCGATTGGCGGGAATCATACAATTCACGCTTGTCGGCGCAATATTGACCTTAACCTTGTAATGATTAATAACTTCATTTATGGGCTTACTAATTCTCAAACTTCGCCTACTACACCTAAAGATTTTTGGACGGTTACGGCGCAATATGGTAATATTGACCCTAATTTTGACCCTTGTGAAGTAGCGAGTGCAGCAGGAGCAAGTTTTGTTGCTCGTGAAAGTGTGCTCACTCCCAAAAAACTTGAAAAAGTCCTTATGGAAGGCTTTACCCATAAAGGATTTAGCTTTTTTGACATTCATAGTAATTGCCATATTAATCTTGGTCGTAAAAATAAAATGGGTGAAGCAACATCTATGCTTAAATGGATAGAATCTCGCCTTGTGTCTAAAAGTAAATTTGATACACTTTCTGCAGAGGAACGTGTAGGCAAATTCCCCACTGGAATCCTTAAACATCAGACAGATAGAATTGAATATTGTCAAGCGTATGAAGAGGTAATTAAAAAAGCTCAAGCTAAAGGGGGACACTAAGATGATGCATCAATTACGATTTACGGGTGTAGGAGGACAAGGTGTGCTTTTGGCAGGAGAAATTCTCGCTGAAGCACAAATTAAAGATAAAGGTTATGGAGTAAAAGCGGCAACTTATACGAGCCAAGTGCGTGGAGGACCAACAAAAGTGGATATTCTATTGAGTAATGAAGAAATCCTTTATCCCTATGCAAATGAGGGCGAAATTGAGTTTATGCTTTCTACAGCACAAGTGAGTTATGATTCTTTTAAAAATGGTGTAAAAGAAGGGGGTGTTATTGTTGTAGAGCCCAACCTTGTGCGACCAAGCCAAGAGGATTTTAAAAGGTTTAAAATTTATGAGATTCCCATTATTACGATTGCTAAAGAAGAGGTGGGCAATGTCGTAACACAATCTGTTGTAGCACTTGCTATTACAACTACCTTTACTCAATGCGTAGATAGAAATCTTGTATTCCAAACAATGATAGAAAAAGTGCCTGCTAAAGTTCAAGAAGCAAACAAAAAAGCTTTTGAGCTTGGTGAAAAGTATGCAAAAGAAGCCAAAGTGAGTTCATAACTCATAATTGAGAGAGTAAGAGATTTTGCTCTCTCAAATCTTAAACTTTCTGTTCTTTACTTACCTTTTTACATTAAGTGTCCCATCTTTAAATACAACTTCTAAAAAACCATTTTACATTGTTATATTATTTTTGATAGAATCCCCTAAACATTTTACTTCATAAAGGATTCTCTTGGCACATACGGCATTTGAAACAAGCTTGGACACTTTGCTTGAAGAACCAAAAATGTATCGTGTTTTGCTTTTAAATGATGATTGGACAGCAATGGATTTTGTAGCGCGCATTCTTATGGAAGTGTTTGACAAAACTTCTGATGAAGCTACAGCAATTACACTTAAAATCCATAATGATGGAAAAGGCGTATGCGGTATCTACACTTATGATATCGCTGAGCTCAAAATGCAAATTGTAAGTCAAATGGCGAAACAGCACGGATATCCCTTGCGCGTCATTACTGAAGAAATGCCTTAACGAGGAATATTAATGATAGGGCAAAACCTCACACTTGTATTTAATGAATCTATTGATATTGCACGTGAAATGCGACATAATATACTCACAACAGAACATCTTTTCCTTGCTACCCTGAACAACACGCAAGGTATGTCTATTTTAAAAAAATGTGGCGGTAATATCCAAGAAATGCGCCGAATGACAAATCTCTATTTACAAAAATATGTCCCTTTCTCTCACGAGCTCACTAAAAATCCAAAACAAACACCAGCACTTGATAGAATCATTGAAGCAATGGTAAAACACGCCCAAAATAGCAATCGTCAAAATATAGATGTTGGCGATTTACTTGCTTCAATTATGGAGGAAAATCAAAGTTTTAGCACACAGATTCTCAAGTCTCAAGGCATAGATAGATTAAGTGTATTAGAAATTATTACTCATCAAGAACAAGAGCAAGATATATATCAAGAGCAAAAAGAATCACCACGAGATATAAATGAAAGCTACCTAAACAAATACACAAAAAATCTTTCTACTCTTGCCAAAGAAGGAAAAATTGACCCAGTAATTGGACGAGAGGAAGAGATTTGGCGTGTAAGTGAAATCCTCGCTCGGCGCAAAAAAAATAATCCTATCCTTGTAGGAGAGCCAGGCGTAGGCAAAACTGCCATAGCCGAAGGCTTAGCACTTGAGATTTACCATAAACGACTCCCAAAAGTGCTACACAATGCACAAATTTTTGCACTCGATGTAGGTGCAATGATTTCAGGAAGTAAATATCGTGGCGATTTTGAAAAACGTCTCAAAGGTGTGCTTAAAGAAATAACACAAATGCCTCATAGTGTGCTTTTTATTGACGAGATTCATACTATTGTAGGTGCAGGAGCCACTTCTGGGTCAAATCTTGATGCGTCAAATCTCCTTAAACCTGCCCTTGCCAATGGTTCATTGCGATGTATTGGAGCGACCACATTTGCTGAATTTAAGACGCATTTTGATAAAGATAAAGCTTTATTACGCCGCTTTAGCAAGATAGAAGTCAAAGAACCAAGCTTAGAAGATTGCTATAAAATTATTGAGGGCTTAGCCCCTATTTACGAATCTTATCATCATATTAAATATACAAAAAATGCGCTCAAAGCCTGTGTGGATTTATCTGCAAGGTATGTAAGTGATAAATTCCTTCCTGACAAAGCTATTGACTTACTTGATGAAGTGGGTGCAAATATGAGAATCTATCACAACAAAATAGATTCGACCCCAACTATTACAATTAAAGATATAGAATCTATCCTTAGCAAAAGTGTGCATATTCCCAAAAGTTCTATAAGCAAAGATGAAGGAAAATCTCTACAAAATCTCTCTGCCAAACTCAAAGAGCGGATTTTTGCGCAAGATAAAGCTATTGATGAGCTAAGCAATGTTATTAAAACAAACAAAGCAGGGTTAAGTGAAGGCAATAAACCCATTGGTAGCTTTGTTTTTGCTGGACCAAGTGGTGTGGGAAAAACAGAACTTGCAAAAGAGTTAGCACGAATACTTGGCATAGGCTTTGTGAAGTTTGATATGAGCGAATATATGGAATCCCATTCTATTTCGCGTCTTATTGGAGCTCCTGCTGGATATGTAGGCTTTGAACAAGGAGGTTTACTTGTAGATGCGGTGCGTAAAACTCCTCATTGTGTTTTATTATTTGATGAAATAGAAAAAGCTCATCACGATATTTATAATATTTTATTACAAATGCTTGATGCGGCAAGTTTAACCGATAATACAGGGAATAAAGCCGATTTTAAAAATGTAATTGTTATTATGACAAGTAATGCGGGTAGCCAAGATGCAAATACTCTTGGTTTTAACGCCAATTTACAAGGCAAAAATGATGTAGCGATAAAATCACTCTTTTCTCCTGAGCTTCGTAGCCGCATTGATAGAATCATTGCATTTAATCCACTTGGCTTACGAGAATACAAACTGATAGCTAAAAAATATATTGATGACATTGCTACTTCATTAAAAGCACGTCAAATTCATCTTAGCATAGATTCTAAAGCACTTAATTATCTTGCTTCACAAAGTATGGATAAATCTCTTGGCGCGCGGGAGATGAAAAAAATCATTGATAGTCAAATTAAACTTGCTCTTAGTGATGAAATTCTCTTTGGTGCGCTTAAAAAAGGTGGGAATGTAAAAATTACGATTGCTCCATTGCCTAGCCCACATATTACACTCCTATGCGATAAACCCTCACATAAGCCTAAAATTACTTCCAAACGCAAAAAAAATGTTGCCAAATCTTTTTAATTTTTCTTGGGAAGAAAATCTTGCTTGTGTGTATCGCTCAACATTTGAAAGCTTTAATGGATATTTTAAACCCACTGCAGACTTTACACGGCATACTCAACTTATCGGTTTAGAAAAAGAAATTACTGCCTTAAAAAATAATACACTTGCCTTTATGCAAGGAAAAAAAGCTTCTCACGCTTTGTTGTGGGGAGCTAGAGGTTGTGGCAAAAGCTCCTTAATTCACTTTGTATTAAGTCATTTGCTCTCACCTACTTCACCCTTACGCGTCATAGAAATCAGTAAGGAATCTTTAGGAATTGTGCCTATGGTGCAAGATTGTGTGCGAGAATTACCTTATAAATTTATAATCGTATGTGATGATTTATGTTTTACTCCTTATGAGGAGCATTACAAATCCCTTAAAACACTCCTTGAAGGCTCTTTTGAAAATAAAGCACATAATATTCTTTTTTACACTACTTCAAATCATCGCCACCTCATTACAGAATCTTACGCTCAAGATACTCTTCATCTCAATGATGCTCAAGATGAGATTCTTTCTTTAAGTGATAGGTTCGGGCTCGTGCTAGGATTTTATACCCTTAGTCGCACTGAATTTATGCAGATTCTCAAAATACTTCTTAACGTGCCACTTGATGAAAATATCAAACAAAAAGCATTACAATTTAGTGCTATCAAAGGTTCGTGTAGCCCACGAATTGCTCAAGAGTTTTGCACACTCTATTACAATGGGATCCTTTAAGTAAGCTTCTACTTTCTTAAACATAAATCATCTCTTATATTTACACAAATAACAAATTTCTTTGTTATAGTTGTTTTTATATAAAACACTAAAGGAGTATATTTATGAAAAATATAATGTTATCAAAAGTTTTATTAAATCTAGTAGCTATTATAGGCTTGATAAATGCTGATACTGCAATGGCAGAAGAAGCTGTGCATTCATCTCATATGCACCAACATAAGAAAAAATCTCCCACTATTTCAGAGACAATGATGAATTCAATGCATAAACCTATGATGGATACAACATTTGCAGAAAGTGATAATATAGATTTAAACTACCTTTCAAATATGATTCCTCACCATCAAGGCGCGATTGACGCTTCAGAAATACTTTTAAAATATTCTAACAATCAAAAAGTAAGATCTCAAGCTCAAGCAATTATTAAAGAACAAAAAGCTGAAATTAAGGAGTTTCAAAATCTTCTCCCACAGCTTCAAGAACAAAAGAATCTTTATAGCCCTAAAGAAGTAACACTCTTTAATAACCAAGCTAAAGCAGATATGGATACTATGATGAAGAATATGAACGCAACTAAGCTTACTCACCAAATTGACCGCGATTTCCTTGAAGGTATGATTCCTCACCATCAAGGCGCGATTGACGCTTCAAAACAAATATTACAATACACGCAAAATGAAAATATCAAGAATATCGCTAAACGTATTATTCAATCTCAAGGACAAGAAATTGAGACATTCAAAACCATTCTTAAGACTATCAAGTGAATCTAAAAATGCAGGGGTTAAAAAAACTCTTGCACATACCAAAACAACAAACAAACATTGTGTTGCAAAAGCTATACAAATAGGCAAAATACAAAAGTTACGCATTATGCGCCTAAGCAAGTATGGTGCATATCTTGGCACACTGCCACAAGATTCTATACAACATAGAGAATCTACTTATTCCGCACAGATTTTTACAGAAGTGCTTTTACCTAATAAATTCCTTCCCCCACAAAGTGCAATCAATGATGAATTAGAAGTATTTGTGCTTACAGATTCAGAGGATCGGCTTGTTGCGACTACACAAACTCCAAAAGCACAATATGGCGATATAGTAGAGCTTGAAGTAATAGATTATGCCTCTTTTGGCTGCTTTTTAGACATAGGCGTTGATAAGCATATTTTTATGCCAACTCAAAACCCTACACGCTTTAAATTGCACCAAAAAGTAGTTGTAGTTATTACACTTGATAAACAATCACGCCTTATTGCTAAAACTAATATCAAATCTTATCTCAAACCCGCACCAATGCTACTATTACACAAAAAAATAAAAGCATTTGTCTTTGAGCAAACACCTTTAGGTTTTGGTTGTGTGATAGAAAATGCTTATTATGGCTTACTTTATCATAATGAATTACCACAAGGGATTACATTAAATATAGGCACACACATTGATGCTTACATCAAAAATACCTCATCACATTCACACCAACGCTCTGATGGCAAACTTGACCTCACACTTAATCCTCCACACTCACAAGAACAAAAGCAATTTTTACTTAATCAAATGCCCTTAGCACTTGATTTTTCTGCCTCGCCCCAAAAAGTCTTTAATACTCTACAAATGAGCAAAAAACTTTTTAAACGACTTATTAATGAACTCACAAGAGAAGGTAAGATTGAATTCATAAGTCACAAGCGTATGTTTGAACGCATCAATAAACCTCAAAAAAAGGAGATTTTATGACAGCACTCATCACTGGAGCATCATCGGGTTTTGGTAAAGCAATCGCTCGGCTTTTTGTCCGCAATGGGCACAAAGTAATTATTCTTGCACGAAGAGAAGAACGAATAAATACGCTACAAAATGAGCTTGGTGCATTATGTGAAAAAATTATATGCGATGTGCGAGATACACAAAAAATAGAATCTGCACTCAAATTGCTTCCTCAAGAATTTCAAAACATTGATGTGCTTATCAATAATGCAGGTTTAGCACTTGGTTTAACCAGCGCGGATAAAGCAAATATTGCCGATTGGGAACAAATGGTAGAGGTTAATATCTTAGCTCTCATAAAGCTTACGCATCTTATTTTGCCCCAAATGGTAGCTCAAGGTTATGGGCATATTATCAACATTGGCTCAATCGCAGGCACCTACTCCTATCCGGGTGGCAATGTGTATGGTGCTACAAAAGCTTTTGTGAAGAGATTTAGCCTCAATCTCCGTGCTGATTTATATGATAAAAATATCCGTATAAGTGATATTGAACCGGGCTTATGTGGTGGAAGTGAATTTTCACAAGTGCGCTTTAAGGGTGATGAAAGTAAGGCAAAAAGTGTATATGAAGGCACAACACCTCTTATGCCTGAAGATATTGCTCAAAGTGTATTGTGGGTTGCCTCACTGCCCCAACACATCAATGTTAATACACTTGAAATAATGCCCACAACCCAAGCTCCAGCAGCACTAAATGTATATAAAAATACAAAATAACAAAAAGTATGGTAAAATTTCATCTTTTTTTAGGTTTTATGCACGATAATAAAGGAGGATATTATGCAATGGCACGCAAAAAGTTGGAGAAACAAACCCATCAAACAACACCCTATTTATAAAAATCAACAGCTTTTAGAATCTGTTGAAATGCAGCTTAAATCTTATCCACCACTTGTTTTTGCAGGTGAAGCGCGTGCATTACAAGAACGCTTAGCTCAAGTATGCAAAGGAGAAGCATTTTTATTACAAGGTGGAGATTGTGCAGAGAGTTTTTCACAATTTAATGCCATTAATATTCGCGATTTATTTAAAGTCATTATTCAAATGGGTGCAATCCTTACCTTTGGTGCTTCGTGTCCAATCGTTAAAGTCGGGCGTATTGCAGGACAATTTGCCAAACCTCGCTCAAGTGATATAGAATCAAATGGAGATATTGAACTCCCAAGTTACCGCGGTGATATGATTAATGGTATGGAATTCACACAACAAGCGCGTGAGCACGACCCAAATCGCCTTATTCAAGCTTATAATCAAAGTGCAGCCACACTCAATCTTTTGCGTGCATTTGCACAAGGAGGCTTCGCAGACCTCAATCAGGTGCATAAATGGAATCTTGGTTTTGTTAAGAATAATACATTTGGGCAAAAATATGAAGAACTCGCCTCTCGTATAACTCAAGCTCTTGAATTTATGAAAGCCTGTGGCATTGATTCTGAACATTCTCCTACATTGCGCGAGACAGAATTTTATACCTCACACGAGGCTCTTGTGCTTCATTATGAAGAACAACTTTGCCGACAAGATTCTCTTACGGGAGATTGGTATGATTGTTCGGCACATATGTTATGGATTGGTGAGCGCACAAGAGGACTTGATGAAGCACACATCGAATTCTTGCGTGGTGTAAATAATCCTGTGGGTGTAAAAATTGGACCAAATGCCACAAAAGAAGATATTATGGGTATTTGCGATAAACTTAATCCGCTTAATCAAAGTGGCAGACTTAATCTCATTGTGCGAATGGGGGCTGAAAAAATCAAAAGTAATCTGCCTCAATTATTAGATTCTATCAATCCAGAAGGACGTGAGATTTTGTGGAGTTGCGACCCTATGCACGGCAATACAATCAAGGCAAATAATGGTTACAAAACGCGTGTATTTGATAGTGTGCTTGATGAAGTTAAAAGCTTTTTTGAAATCCATAAAGCCTATGGAAGCTATGCTGGAGGGGTACATTTAGAAATGACAGGAGCAGATGTAACAGAGTGTATTGGCGGTTCACAAGCAATTACCGAAGAAGGTTTAGCCTGTAATTATAACACGCAATGTGATCCACGACTTAATGCTACTCAAGCTCTTGAAATGGCTTTTCTTATTGCAGATATGATTAAAAATCGCTCATAAACTCTCTATAAAGTTTTAATAAACCTTTAATTAAACTTTAAATGGTAGAATAAGGTTTCATTTTAAAAAAATTATATAAGGAAATCATATGATGAAAGTATTAGTTTTTATTGGTATTACTTTTGGCATACTATCTCATAGTTTTGCAGATGAAATAATTATCAAAAATTATGATAAAACAAATATAAAGATAAATGATTTAAGTAATGTTGATTGGATTAAACAAAGACCAAAAAAGCCTAAATGACGACTACCACAGCAATGGCAAATCCCCCATCGTGGCTGATGCTTAGTGCAATATTTGTTACATTAAAATCATTTATTTTTTCAGATGCAAGATGAATGCTGGGTGCGTTTGTACTACTCTTGCTTATGTGCATATCTAAAAAGTTTAGCTTACTCCCTATACCTACACCTAATGCCTTAGAACACGCTTCTTTTGCCGCCCAGAATCCAGCTGCACGAGGAATATTTATAGATTTATTGGTATTCATACAAAGAGCTATCTCTTTTTCACAAAGAAAACGCTCCAATGCACCTCTGTCAAACTTCTCTATAAATTTCTGCATACGAGCAATACTAATAATATCAATCCCTATCAATCAACTAACTCACCACAAATTCAACAAAAAAGATATCACTCACTTGTCCATCAATCAAAAATTCATTAATACGTTTTACAATCTCATCTTTGACACGATTTTTTCCTTTTACTGTAGCAACATCTTCAATAGATTTTGAAGAGAGAATCTCAATAATGGTATCTTGCACCATAGGCAGTTTTTTGTCCAACTCTGCCTTAGTAGCATTTGCTTTTATCTCATCTTTATCAAGCTCAAATTGCACGCTTGTTTTGAGATAACGTTTGCCTGTTTGCGTCATTAAATTCACCGTAAAAGGGAGAGGACCCTCTGCAGGATAAATCAATCCCGGAGCAAATTTATCTGTGCTACGCACTGAAACCGTATTGCCTACAATGATTTTAGCAGCCTGTTGTGAAGGCGCACTAGTTTGAGTCTGGGCAACCTCTGCAGGTTTTTGTTCGTGTTCTTCCTCATCGTGTCCTCCGCCTGTCATCATTAGCACTACAACACCTACTAATAGAAGAAGCACTACCACAATGCCAATAATAACAAATAAAATTGCTTTGCTTTTTTTATCTCCGCCACTTTCTGCTGCTTTTTCTTCTTCTGCCATAATTAATCCTTTAATGTGTAATAAGTGAGGCTGCTTTTACCAAATTGACGAGTCTTAAGCAGTATATATTCCCCAACAATGGAAGGCATATTATACCCACTCCAATGTTCAAAAACAATAAAATTCACACTACATTGTCCAAGATTTTCTACCATTGTCAAAAGACGTTCATAAATATCTCCCATACCTTCCCTAATGCAAAAGGGTGGGTCAAAATATAAAATCACATTTTCTTTTGTAGTAATCCATCTTTGAAAACTTTGTGTAAAAAAATCGGTATTGTAAGCATAAAATTTTAGCCCTGATGCTCTTTTTTGTGCAAATGCAAGATTTTGCAACAAAATATTATATGCTCTTTTGTCTATCTCATAAAATATTGCTTCACTTGCTCCGCGAGAAAGTGCTTCAATTCCCATCGAACCACAACCACCAAATGCTTCAACAAATACACACTCTACAATATTTATGCTCATTGTGTTAAAAAAAGATTCTCGCACAATAGATTTCGTTGGGCGCGTGCTTTCTTGATTATTCCATATTAAAGGGAGATGTTTAAGTATGCCTGCTTGAATATGAAATTTTACAACGCCCATCTTTGTATCGCTTGTTCTATGTTAATGTGCTCAATATTTATTAAAATGTTATGTATGCTTCAAAAGAGCGATAATTTTTTGTGTAAGCTCTCTTGCACTTTCTTGACAAATTTGTTCTATTTGTGCTTCAAGTTGCCCTTGAATTTTGCGCTGTGGATAACTAGGTGGTGACATAGGTGGCTCAAAGACTTCTGGCAAACTCTGCACTTCTTGTAAATGTGCGGATTGACTAGGCATATCTACTGCTTGAGATTGAATATTCTCATAAAAAGCTTGTATATCTTCAAACAAACTTTGTTGTGTAAAAGGTTTGCGAATGTGTGAATGCACATCATCACTCACAAAACACACTGCTTTGGTATATTTTTTCTCATTGACATCATCAGTAATAATAAAATCACATTCACTTTCACTACTCAGATAGTCTTTTAAGAAAAAACTCAAACTATTTTGCATTAATGGCGAAAAACAAGATATAGCAATTTTCATTTGCTCTCCTTTATTATGTTGGGTTATACAATACTTTATTATAGCTAATCTACCTCTATACTATATTTAAAGGGTCTACATCAATTTCATACATACGCCCTAAATCTTGATGAGTATGAGCATTAAGATAATGCAATAACTCTAAAAGTGCTCGTGCAGAAGGTGAGCGAAGCAATAATATAAAACGATACTTATTATAGAGTCGCTCTACCAATGCCTTAGAATCCCCCACAATCTCTACCTCTCCTAAACCGCGTTTTAAAAGTATTTCACGCACATTTTGCATAGCATTAAGAGCTTTGGATTCTATCTTGTGTGAAAAAGTAAGAGTAGCTAATCTCTGATAAGGCGGATAGAGATGAGGGCGGTTGCGCAATTCATAATGTAAAAAATCCTCATAATCTCTCAAAAATTGCTCTAAAAATATACTATTAGCACTTTGAACATACACTTCGCCATCGTATTTACGCCCACTACGCCCTGCAATTTGATGTAACAAACTTATTGCTCGCTCATTGCAGCGATAATCACTTCCTTTGAGCACATAATCAATACCTAATATTATCGCAAGATTCACACGATGATAATCGTGCCCTTTACTTAACATTTGTGTGCCAACAAGCACATCAATGTCACCATCATTAAACTTTTGAAGTATCGTTTTAAGTTTTGTGTGTGTGGTGATATTATCCCTATCAAAAAGTGTAATTTTTGCGTTTGGAAGTGCTTTTTGTAAGGCTTGTGCAACTTGAGCAGTGCCAATACGATGAGAGTGCAAACTCTCACTCTTACACTTAGGACATAATGTAGGAATAGGTGAACTCCAATGACAATAATGGCAAATAAGTGCATTCTTATCAAGATGTAAGGACATATTTACCGAACAAAATGCACACTCTATACCACTTCCACATTCACTACATACCAGCATCTTATAATGTGCACGCGTAGGGATAAATACAATGGCTTGTTCATTATGCTCAAGTTTTTCTTTGATTTTTGCTACAAGCCCTTCATCAATGGGTGTAGATTCTGTTTCTATTGTCATTTGCGGATTTTGGCTTACTATATAAATAGATTTATGCGAAGTAAAATATCGCCCCCTCAAGCGATATACGCTGTCTTGCTTAATTGCATTATAGTAGCTGACTACACTTGGTGTTGCCGAACCTAAAACAACTTTGATATTTGTTTTGCTCCCGAGATAAAGTGCCATATCACGTGCATTATAATATGGTGTGCTTTGGGATTTATAAGCGTCATCGTGTTCTTCATCAACAATAACAAGCCCAAGCTCTCTTATAGGCAAAAATAATGCGCTTCTTGCTCCTGCAATTATGCGTATCGTGCCACTATGCAAAGCCAAAAGAAGTTTTCTTTTTTGTGCTGGAGTAACTTTGCTATGCCAAATTCCTACTGCATCACCAAATACTTCTCTAAGGCGGGATTCTATCTGTGGTGTAAGAGCGATTTCTGGCATTAAAAAAAGTGTGTTTTTAGCTTGAGCAAGTGTGTGAGCAATAAGATGAATGTATATTTCTGTCTTTCCACTTCCTGTGTCACCAAAAAGCAAAGGATTAGTGTGAGATAACAAAAATTTGAGAGCTTCATTTTGCTCCCGGCTTAAAGTTTTAAGCTCAAATGTTAGCTCTGCGAGATTCTTATTTGCGCTCTCTTCGCTCTTGCTTTCTTGAGGGACAAAAAGCCCATAGCTTTCCCCTAATCCCACACAATAATATTGTGCAATAAATGAAGCTAAAAGTATCTGATGGGGCAAAAAACAATTTGTAATCTTATGCGCAATTTTACATTCAAAAGAAGGTTTATCAAGCGATTGCAATATTACACCAAGATAGGATTTACCGCGCACAACAATAGAACAGATACTCTCTTTGGCACATTCCTCTTCACACTCATAAACAAGCGGCGGGGATTTTAGTCCAATCGGAGCTATAAGGTAATAATTCACAGATTCTCTATGGCGTGAATCTCCACACTTGTATGCGGAGTAGGCATCTCTACACTTTCAAGGCTTTTATAGAGATTTTCAAGTGATTGACAGATGAGGGCATATTCTTGTGCCTTAGTGATATAGAGTTTTAATAGAGTGAGTGGTTCAATTTTTTGGGTAGAAAGTTCTTTAAGTTTCCCCCTTACCTCATCGTGCAAACAATCAAGCGAAATCATATAACGTTTGCCATTAAGTGCTATTTCAAGGCTTTCTTGTGCCATTATTTTAAACCTTCATCAATTCTAGCAAAAAGGTTTTCAAAGCCTCTATCTTTAGAAGCAATTTCTTCATATAAATTAGAGATTTGGCTATCTTTGGCTTCATTTTGTGCTTTAAGTGAAGAAATTTCAAGATGTAAAGATTCTATTTCTTCTTTTTGATGAGCAATTTTTGAGAGCATTTCTTCAATTTTGTGGGAGAGTTTTTCCATTACGCTACTCATTTTACAATCCTTTGGTTGTGAAAAATAGATTATAATTTTAACACAAAATCTTCAAGGAGTGTGGATAAAATGGGAAAATTTATCTTAGATTCTCAATTTGCGCCCGCAGGAGACCAGCCCCAAGCTATCCAAAAAATCACACAATTTATTCATAATGGCGCACAATACTCTACTCTTGTAGGTGTTACGGGCAGTGGCAAAACTTACACAATGGCAAATATTATCGCTAACCTTAATATCCCCACACTCATTATGACACATAATAAAACTCTTGCTGCGCAGCTTTATAGCGAATTTCGTGGATTTTTTCCTAAAAATCACGTGGAATACTTCATCTCGCATTTTGATTATTACCAACCAGAAGCATATATACCGCGCCGTGATTTGTTTATTGAAAAAGATTCTAGTATTAATGAAGATTTGGAACGATTGCGTCTATCGGCTACAACCTCACTTTTAGCTTATGATGATATTATTGTCATAGCAAGTGTATCGGCAAATTACGGCTTAGGAAACCCTGCCGAATATCTCACAATGATTCACAAATTTGAAATCGGACAAGAAGAAGCTCAAAAAACACTTCTTTTAAAACTCGTAGATATGGGTTATACACGCAATGACACCATTTTTGAACGTGGAAACTTCCGCGTAAACGGAGAAGTCATTGATATTTTTCCTGCATACAATGAAAAAGAGTTTATTCGCATTGAGTTTTTTGGCGATGAAATTGAACGCATTGGCGTATTTGATGCATTAGAGCGCACCGCTCTTACACAATTAGAATCTTTTGTCCTCTATGCAGCAAATCAGTTTATTGTAGGGGCACAAAGACTTCAGAGTGCAATTAAAAATATAGAAGTTGAACTTGAAAATCGCCTTGAAGAATTTGTTTCCCAAGATAAACAAATTGAATATCAACGACTTAAAACCCGCACAGAGTTTGATTTGGAAATGATAAAAGAATCAGGAATTTGCAAAGGGATTGAAAATTATGCACGCCATCTCACAGGCAAAAAAGCAGGTGAAACGCCTTATTCGCTCCTTGATTATTTTGAACAAAAAGGCAAACCTTATCTTCTTATCGTTGATGAATCACACGTAAGTTTGCCACAATTTGGAGGTATGTATGCAGGGGATAGGAGTCGTAAAGAAGTGCTTGTAGAGTATGGTTTCCGTTTGCCAAGCGCGCTTGATAATCGTCCTTTACGCTTTGATGAATTTATCAATAAAGCGCCTCATTTTCTCTTTGTCTCTGCAACTCCTGCTCAAAAAGAATTAGAACTTAGCCAAGAACATATTGCCGAGCAGATTATCCGCCCCACAGGATTGCTTGACCCGCTCTATGAAGTGCGAGATGCTGATAATGCCGTGCTTGATTTATATGATGAGATAAAAGCAAGAATTGCCAAAAATCAACGAGTGCTCATTACCACACTTACAAAAAAAATGGCAGAGGAGTTAAGCAAATATTATGCTGAACTTGGCATTAAGGTGCGCTATATGCACAGCGATATTGACGCGATTGAACGTAATCATTTAATACGCGCTCTAAGGCTTGGAGAATTTGATGTGCTTATAGGTATAAATCTCTTGCGTGAAGGACTTGACTTACCTGAAGTGAGCCTTATTGCCATTATGGACGCAGATAAAGAGGGATTCTTGCGCTCTGAAACAAGTCTCATACAAACAATGGGTAGAGCTGCACGCAATGTAGAGGGAAAAGTAATTTTGTATGCAAAAAAGATTACAGGTTCAATGCAAAGAGCCTTTGAAGTTACTGATTATCGCCGCACTAAGCAAGAAGAATTTAATCGCATTCATAACATTACGCCCAAATCTGTGCAAAGGAATGTAGAGCAAGAGCTTAAAATAGAATCTAGTGGCTTAAGTAGGCTTTATGAAAAAGCAAGCAAAAAAATTCCAAAAAGTGAGCGCGAAAGTATCATTAAAGAGCTCAATATTAAAATGCACCAAGCAGCTAAAGCACTTGAGTTTGAAGAGGCGGCAAGATTAAGAGATGAAATTGCTAGAATCCGCACTATGTAGCGGGATTCTAACTCTATAATTAATGTGCTACAGCCTCACTTGCTCCTATACCGCTTTGCGCACGGAAATCCTGTGCTTCAAAACCTGCTCTATCAATTTGTGCTCGTTTAGAATTATCCAACTTTGAAATAATAAAAATAAGGATAAAGGTAAGTGGCATAGTAAAAATCGCAGGGTGATCATAAGGGAAAATCGCACTTTCAAAACCAAAGCTTTTCACCCAAATACTAGGACTTAAAATTACAAGTGTAAGCACCACTATAAGCCCTATAAGTCCGCCCCAAAATGCACCCTTTGTGGTGAGGTTTTTCCAATAAATACACAAAAGCAAAATAGGAAAATTCACGCTTGCAGCAATCGCAAAAGCTAATCCAACGGTGAAAGCAACATTTTGCTTTTCAAATACAATGCCAAGTGCAATTGCACATATTCCAATACAAATTGTAGCGATTTTAGTTACTCTCATTTCAAGTGCAGGATCACATTGTCCATTTTTACAAACATTGACAAACAAATCGTGGCTGATTGCACCTGCACCTGTAATTGCCAATCCAGAAACAACTGCCAAAATTGTAGCAAATGCCACCGCACAAATAAAGCCATAGAAGAAATCTCCGCCAAGCACAGAAGCAAGATTTACAGCAACCATATTTGTAACACCATTATAAGCACCATTTGCATCTGTATAATCTGGATTCCCAAGTAAAAGTGCAATTGCACCAAAACCAATGATGAAAGTTAGAATATAAAAATATCCAATTAACCCTGTTGCATAAAATACAGATTTACGAGCTTCTTTGGCATCTTTTACCGTGAAAAATCTCATTAAAATATGAGGCAATCCTGCTGTTCCAAACATAAGAGCTAACCCAAGCGATACTGCAGAAATACTATCAGGTAAAAAACCTCCAGGCGACATAATAGATTCTCCTTTAGGGTGATGTGAAACCGCCTGTGAGAAGTAGTAGCTTAAGTCAAATTTTGTCAAATACAAAATCATAATTGCCATAAAACTTGCACCTGCTAAAAGCAACACTGCTTTAATAATTTGCACCCAAGTTGTAGCGTGCATTCCACCAAAAACGACATAGCAAATCATTAAGATTCCCACAAGCACCACTGCTACACTATAAGGTAAACCAAAAAGCACCTGTATAAGCTGTCCTGCACCAACCATTTGTGCAATGAGATAAAACACTATAACGCTCAAAGCAGAAATAGCAGAAATAATACGAATAGGCTTTGCATCTAAACGATAGGCAGTAATGTCAGCAAAAGTGAATTTACCCAAATTTCTAAATTTTTCAGCAATCAAAAACAAAATGATAGGCCACCCAGCTAAAAATCCTATGGAATAAATAAGTCCATCAAAGCCATTTGTAAATACAAGCGCAGTAATACCTAAAAAGCTCGCTGCACTCATATAATCTCCAGCAATAGCTACACCATTTTGCATACCAGTGATATTACCCCCTGCAGTATAAAAACCACTTGCAGATTGACTCTTTTTGTTAGAAAGATAAGTAATAAATAAAGTTGCAAGCACAAAGGCTAAAAACATACCTATCGCTATTGGATTAATGTCTGATTTTGCACCACCAAAATCAATAGATGCACCAAAAAGCGAATTTACACTTAATAAGCTTAAGCTAAAAAATAAACTTTTCATTACTTTTCCTCCTTTTCTGTTTCAGCTGCTTGCTCTTTATAGTGAATCTCGCCACTTTTAAGTGCTTCAAGCACACCATTTTTTTCTAATTGCTCAAGCACTTCATTTTGGTCTTTATCAAAATAAGTATTTGCCAAAAATGTATAAAGCCCTGTGGCAATAATACAAAGCGCAATAAGAAAAATTCCTAGTATAATACCAAGTGTAATAGAGCTAGGACCTAAACGATAGCCCAATACTTCGGGGAAAAGCCCCACACCTATTACAAATACATAATAACAAACCAAAACAACAAGTGATAAGATAAGTGAAATTTTATTTCTAAAAGCAATAAAATTTCTAAACTTTACAACTGCCTTTTGCTGATTTTCAGATAGCTTCATACTCTCCTCCTAAATTTATTTACGTTAATCCCATTACTCAAAAGCTTGTGCAAAAGGTAACATATATTTATACTAAAAAAATATATGAAACTAAAAGTAATTATTGTATAAAACTTTATTGAAAAATAGAAGAATTGTAACATAATAATTTCATAGTTCTATTTGAGATTTTAGACAAAAGCAAGAAAACAGAATTATAAAATAACAAAGAAATTAAAGAATAAAGTAGCTTGTTAAAGCTATCCTCGCACAAAAAGTGCAAGGTTGTAGCTTTTGTATCGTCTTAGAGCTTATCAGCATTTTTAGCAAGGTATTCTGCTACACCTTTAGCATTAGCTTTCATACCCTCATCACCTTTATTCCAGCCTGCAGGACATACTTCGCCGTGCTCTTCAACAAACAACATCGCATCTACCATACGAATCATTTCATCAACATTACGTCCAAGTGGAAGGTCATTAATGACTGCGTGGCGAACTACTTTATTTTTATCAATAAGGAAGCTACCGCGAAGTGCAACTGCACCATTAAAAAGCACATCATAATCACGAGAGATTTGTTTTGTAATATCAGATACCATAGGGAATGTTACTGCGCCAATCCCTCCTTGATTTACAGGCACATTTCTCCACGCAAAATGCACTTCTTTAGAATCAATAGATACTCCAATCACTTTTACACCGCGTGCTTCAAAATCTTTCACGCGTTTGTCAAAAGCAATAATCTCACTAGGACATACAAAAGTAAAATCCTTAGGCCAAAAAAATACAACTGCACCATTCTTACCGATGTTTTTGTAGAGGTTAAAACTATCCTCAAAAGTTCCATCTGCTTTAATCGCCTCCGCTGTAAAATCTGGTGCTGGTTTTGTAACTAACATATTGAACTCCTAATAAAAAATATTAATAACAAATTGTTATTGAAATGCTATTGTAATACGCACAAGTAACTCAATAGTAACAATATCAATTTATTATATTAAAAAGTATATTGATAAGCTATGCCTGCGAGCATTGGGCTTTTCCAATAAAATTCCTCATCATAGTTTGCTTTCATCGGCATTTTGCAATACAACTCCAAATGATGTTTTGCACCACCGGTAAAAGCCAAACCAAAATTATAAAAATTTCTTCCACCTTTTAAATACACATAGTTCAATATACTTGTGCTTTCAAAATTTAAACTTCCAAATCCAACTCCACTAAAAAACCCAATATATTGATAAGTATTAGGAATACGTAAATCAACAAGTACATCAATATTCCAAGCCATAAAATCTTGTTCAACTTGTGTTAAAGTATTCTCTGTTTCTCCTCTGCCAATATGTGCATCAGCATAGATTCTAAAGCCAAATATACTATTATTGATGGAAAAATATTGATAACCCAATCTTGCGCCACCCACAGCCAAATCACCTTTTGCAGAATGTAATAAAGTCTTATATTCCATAGGCATAAATCCCGCACTAATGCCCAATAACACACCGCTACGATTTTTTCCAAACATTTTATCAGATTCTTCATCAAGCTCTTGTGTGATTTTATTAGTTTGCGCAAAATCCTGCTGCACAGGATTATTTTGTAATTTTTCTTCAGGATAGGAATATTGAAGTGATTTGAGCCTCTGCTCAAGCTTTTCTAATTCTTTTGTTCCTCTATGGCTTGTTGAGATTCAATCTCACGAATTTTTCGCTCAAGTTCCGCTTTTCTTTCACTCAAACTATCTGCATTAAGAATCTGCGCAGTTACTAAAGCATAAAATATATAATATCGCTTTTTCATCAAAATCTCCTTAGATTCTTACTAAAAGCGATATTATACCCCCCTTAAATTCTGCTTAAAAATACACTCTCATTTTTGTCCATATACTGCGTCCTGGCTCATAGATTCTAGTTGTGGGCGCAATATCTAATGCTCCAATGTCTATGCCATTTTTAGAGAGATGATAAGCATAAAGTGTATTTGTGAGATTATCTACTCCTGCTAGAAGCATAAAATATTTATGTTTGTAGCCTCCATAAAGATTAAGCGTTACAAATCCTTTAGAATTCCCTAAATCCTTACCCACCACATTACCATAATTAAATGCATAACGATTTTGTACGGCGTTTGCAATTACATCAAGGCGTAAAAGCCAATTGCCATTCTCATAAAAGCTTGAGATTTGAGCCTGAAGTGGGGCGACTTGTGGAAGTGGTGAATGAGATTGTAAGCCTTGTTTGGTACTTAGATTTAAACCATAAGTATAAGCAAGTGAACCATAGAAGTGCAAACTATCCCACACAATATACTCTGCTTCTACCTCCCCACCTGCAAGAAAAGCATCGGTATTAAAAGCACTTGCTGTTGCTGGAATATAGTTGATTAAAATATAATTTGCCATATGCGAAGCATAGGCTGAAACCTTACTCTTAAATGCATCGTCTTGATAAGTAAGCCCCACATCAAACTGGGTATTTGTTTCTGGTGAAAGATTCATACCATTAGCCTTACTTCGCTCCCAAAAGTCCGCTCCTCTCTGCGCTACACCTAATCCCGCATATAATGTGGATTTATCTAGATAATGTTCATATCGCACAAAGGCACTTGCAAGGTTATTTTTATCCTCTGCTGCACTTCGTGCTGCTAGCTGTTTTCGTTCTGTTACAAGATAATCATATCTTGCACCAAAGGCTATACCAAAGTTTGATTGTGAATGATATTGCCCTTGTGTGAAAAACCCTAGATTTTTGAAAGTAAAGTTTGGATTGTATTTTTGGTTAAGCACATTATTTGCATCTTGCAAAGTCGCACCTCCACCATTGCGACTCTCGTGCGAATCGTGGTTATAATTACTCCCCACATAAAACTCTACATTCTCACCAAAATAGAATCTCCCCTCTACCCTACCACCTGTATTTGTGCGTTTAGGATTACTAATATTGTAAAGATTATTATTTATTGCTTGTGGTGGGCGATGTGAAAAATTATCCATAATATGGTCTATAGCATTATGCCAAAGCCGCACATCAAGCCTATCAAAAGTATCATTAATATGCTGCTCTAAGGCAAGGTTATAGGAGATTCTATCAAATGTCCGAGCGTCCATTGCTCTATCTGCATAAGAAGCCCAGCCACGTCCTATATCAATATCAAACTCAAGAGCTGTGCTTGAAGTAGGTGTAAATGTGCCTATAAGACTTGCAGATTCTCTATTATAGGCTGAATGCACGATTCTCCTATCTCCAGCACGATAATCTGCAGATTCATAATGTGAAACTATCGCCTGCAAAGAACCATATTTTCCCCCAGCTAAAGCATTCGCATTTATATCAAAACGATTAAAACTCCCATACATTGCACTTGTATCAACATTAAAACTTCCCTTACCAAGTCTTAAAATATCGCGTTCAAAAAGTAAGCCACCACTTATAAGTGCACCATAACGAACATCTTGAGGACCTTTAAGAAAAGTGATACGATTGTAATTTTCCGGAAATATATAAGTCGTAGTCGTATCCATACGCCCGCCACAAGCACCATTTAACACACCGCTATTTAAAAATATAGGCAATCTTGAAGCAACTTGTGAGCGAAATATAACCTCACTTCCACCACCACCTTTGCGAGTCATAGAGAATCCAGGTACTTGCAGCATTGACTTGGCAATATCGCCGCTGTGCAAAATCGTATCTTTACCTTGCCAGGTTATATTTGTTGTAGATTGTAAATCTTTGCTAAAAACCGCCTTTACTACAGATTTAGGTAATACACGTTTATTTTCTACAATGCCTCTACTCGTGTTTGAGCGCTCATTTGCAGCAGATTCTAAAATATTATCTGCATAAGCAAAAGTGCTAAAAAGCATCGCTACTCCCATAGAAACATAAATTTTTCCCATAAAACTCTCCAACCCAAATTAATTTCTAGACATTATTGCAAAAAAAAACAAATTTGAATTGTGTGCAAGTCTTAATGTTTTACTAAATGCAATGTGCAAGATTTGCAAAAAATACAAAATACAATATGTAAGTTTAAAATTTTGTGTTAGCATTTCACATAAAATTTAAATTACAAGGCGAGTTTATGAAAAAATCGTTTCTATTCACTTCAGAATCCGTAACAGAAGGACATCCAGATAAAATGGCTGACCAAATCAGCGATGCAGTGCTTGATTATATTATTGAGCGTGATAAAAAAGCTCGTGTAGCGTGTGAAACGCTTGTGAGCAATGGTTTTTGTGTTATTGCAGGCGAACTAAAAACAAGTGTGTATGCGCCTATGCAAGAAATTGCGCGCAAAGTAGTGCAAGAAATTGGCTACACAGACGCACTTTATGGTTTTGATTATCGTTCAGCAGCAGTGCTTAATGGCATTGGTGAGCAAAGCCCAGATATTAATCAAGGTGTAGATAGAGAAGATGGCGAAATTGGTGCAGGCGACCAAGGACTTATGTTTGGTTATGCGTGTAAAGAGACACCTTCACTTATGCCTCTGCCTATTTGGCTCTCTCATCGCCTTACGGAAGGTTTGGCAAAAAAAAGAAAAGATGGCACTCTACCTTTTTTGCGCCCCGATGGCAAATCACAAGTAACCGTGCGCTATGAAGATGGCAAACCTGTGAGTATTGATACGATTGTTATCTCAACCCAACATAGCCCAGAAACGCAACAAAGTCATTTAAAAGATGCTGTAATTGAAGAAATCGTGCAAAAAGTGCTTCCACAAGAATATTTAAATGATAATATTCGCTATTTTGTTAATCCTACAGGCAAGTTTGTTATTGGAGGACCACAAGGTGATGCAGGCTTGACAGGGCGCAAAATCATTGTAGATACTTATGGCGGAAGCTGCCCTCACGGCGGCGGTGCATTCAGCGGCAAAGACCCTAGTAAAGTGGATAGAAGTGCTGCATATGCAGCACGCTATGTTGCTAAGAATCTCGTAGCAAGCGGTGTATGTGATAAAGCCATTGTGCAAGTAGCCTATGCTATTGGGGTAGTAGAACCTGTTTCAATTCTTGTTGATACGCAAGGCACGGGAAAAGTTGAAGATTCTAAACTCACTGAATGCGTAAAAGCAGTATTTCGTTTAACACCTAAGGGTATTATAGAATCGCTTGATTTACTCCGTCCAATCTATCGTAAAACAGCAGCTTATGGACATTTTGGACGCGAATTAAACGAATTTAGCTGGGAAAAAACAGATAAAGTTGAAGCAATTAAAGATTTTTGTGGTATAAAATAAATTATAGAAATTTCTTATACAAATCTGCGATTTTTAGATTCTCTATGCGATACTTTACTTGGAGATTCTTTTTTTGCAGATGTATTTTCCTCATCTTTGGCATTTTTGCCCTTTACACTTAATAAAATTGGCACACCTTCAAAATCAAATTGCTCCCTTAACATATTGATAATATATCGCTTGTAGCTAAAATGCAAACTTTCTGGGCGATTGCTCACAAGCGCAATTTGTGGCGGATGTGTGGCATATTGCGTAGCATAATAAATTTTGACAATCTTGCCGTGATCGCTTGGAATATGATGATGTGCTACTGCTTGAGCGATAACATCATTAAGCGCACTTGTAGGGATTCTATATGCAAAACGCTGATAAACCTTCAAAATTTCCTTTTTAAGTTTATCAATATTACGCCCATTAAGAGCACTCAATGTCATCACTGGAGCGAAAGAAAGAAATGGGAATCTATGCTTAAATTCTTTGATGATTTCTTTATATTCCTTATGCTTTTTGTCCCATTTATTTAGCACAACAATCACTCCCAAAGCGTGTTTAGGAATAAGAGAGCTAATTTTTTCATCTAATTCAACAAAACTTTCGCTCGCATCAAGAACTAAAATCACAATATGACTTTGGGCAAGTGCTGCATTTGTGCGTAAAAGTGCAAATTTTTCAATCCCCCAAATCTTACTCGCGCGTCTAATCCCTGCCGTATCCACAAATCTTACTCTTTTGCCCTCTATATCCATTTCATCATCTACAGGATCAATAGTCGTTCCAGCCACTTCACTTACTACACTTCTCTCTTTACCCAAAAGTGCATTTAAGAGGGAGCTTTTGCCTACATTTACGCGTCCAATAATCCCAACAGCAATGTTTTCCTCACTCTTATTTGGAGTAGATTCTAAAATACCCAAAAACTCCTCTAAACTCTCATCAATCTCTTCGTTATCCATTTGTGAGCGCAAATTATTACTTAAAGATTGCTCCTTTGCAAGAGAGAGGAGTTCAAAAATAGCTTCAAGCAAAATACTTAACCCACGATTGTGATGCACAGAAATAAAATACATCTGTTCTGCACCAAAACACGCAAAATCCCACGCTTGTTGCTTGATTTTATCATTATCAACCTTATTGATAACAAGCACAAGCGGTTTTTTAGCCTTTTGAATTGTGCGAAAATATGCAATATCATCATCTTGAGGCACAACATTCCCATCAACCATATATAAAACCAAATCTGCCTCTTGCCCTGCTTTTAGCGAATTGGCAGATACTTTGGCAAATAAACCCTCTGCCTTATCAATTCCACCTGTATCAAGTAGTTCTACTTCTACGCCACTTATATCAAAACACGCTCTTTTTACATCACGCGTTGTCCCACTTACATCTGAAGTGATAGCTAAATGTTGCTTGATAAGTCGATTAAAAAGGGAGCTTTTGCCTACATTGGGTTTGCCCAAAATTGCAATTGTTTTCATTGAGATTCTCTATTTGATAAAATATTTTTACAAGACATCTTAGCCAAAGTTGGATTAAAGTTGGATTTTAGATTGATAAAATAACTTTTTGATAATTTCGCTTAAAACCCCTTGCAAATACCAAATATCAGGCTTTATAATACTCATTTTTGCTTACTTAAGATGTGAAAATAAAAAGGGGAATAAAATATTTAAAGACTTTTTATAGCTTCTTTTAATAAAATATTTTTCCAACGATATTTTATTAAACTTAGATTCGGATTAGCAATAAGGAAGCACAAATGAGAGTATCTCTGCATCTCGCCATCTGCTGTATATATCTTGAATTAAGCATACTTATCACAGGCTGCGCAAAAACAAATGCACCCTTAGAAAATCAACCCTCTGCTAAACAAGCTCAGGAAGAAAGTGTCAAATCCCAATCTCATTTTAAAACAAAATCAAAATTTGAAGAAGTCTATGTCAATGAAGGTATAATCTTTATACTAAAAGAAGATGATGCAAATATTGCCCTCTATGGTAAATCTTACGCACTTTTACCTCGCTCTAAAGCTCTTAAAGCATTTCTTAATCAGCAAAAATCAATATTTGATGTGCGCACGCTTCGCTCCAACAAGAGTATGACGCAAATTTACAATCAAGGTAAAAATATTCTTTTTTATTACTCAAGCACCAAAGGCTCAAATCTCTATAATAGAATCGCTCCTAAACGCTTTAAACTCACGCTTGAAGAATTTAGCGATGAAAGTAAAGAACCTCACGAAATCTTACAAATTTATAGAATCCATCATTTTAACAAAGCCATTTTAAATACGCCTTGTATTATTGTCCAAAGTAATCAATTTATCCGTGATAGGGCACGGAGTGAAATGCTCATTAATCTTGATAAACATATCAATGCCAAGCTTTTAAGTCAAAAAGAAACAGAACTTTTCTTAGAATGCTCCATAGAAGAAAATGAAGATATTTCAAACCAAATAAGCCAAATATAAAATGACATTACCTATAATACAAAACATTTAACTTTACTTTTTAAAGGCTATTCTTTATGCGAGGTTTTAAAATCTTTAGTGGTTCAGCTCATACACTTTTTAGCAATGAAGTTGCCAAATGTCTTGATATTTCCCTCTCTAAAACAACAATCAACCGCTTTAGCGATGGTGAGATTAATGTGCAAATTGGAGAATCTGTGCGTGGCAAAGACATTTTTATTATTCAACCTACTTGTGCTCCAGCAAATGACCATTTAATGGAACTTCTTATTATGACTGATGCACTTAAACGCAGTGGAGCAAAAAATATCAATGCAGTGATTCCATATTTTGGCTATGCAAGACAAGATAGAAAAGTAGTCCCACGCGTGCCCATTACTGCTAAACTTGTAGCAAATCTCATAGAACAAAGCGGTATCCACCGCGTCATCACAATGGATTTACACGCAGAGCAGATTCAAGGATTTTTTGACATACCCGTGGATAACCTCTATGGTTCTATTGTATTTCGTGACTATTTGAAAACTAAATCCTTTAAAAATCCTATTGTTGCTTCACCTGATATTGGAGGTGTAGCGAGAGCTAGACATTTTGCTGATAGAATCGGAATGGATTTGGTTATCGTAGATAAAAAGCGTGAGAGGGCAAATGAAAGTGAGGTGATGAATATCATCGGTGATGTAGATGGCAAAGACGTCATTCTCATAGATGATATGATTGACACTGCTGGGACAATGTGCAAAGCCGCTGATGTGCTCAAATCTCGTGGTGCCAATAGTGTTATTGCATTAGGTACACACCCTGTGCTTAGTGGTCCAGCACTTGAGAGAATAGCCAAAAGTGCGCTTGATGAAGTTGTGGTAACAAACTCTATTCCTCTGCGCGTTGCACACCCAAAAATTAAAGTTTTAAGTGTTGCACCACTTTTTGCAGAGGTTATCCGTAGAATCTGCCATAATGAAAGTGTCAATTCACTCTTCTTCTAAATCGTTATGGGAAATATAGAAATTATAAGCCTCTTAAGCATTGCTTTTTTTGCCTCATTTGGGCATTGCATAGGTATGTGCGGAGGTATAGTATTAGCATATAGCACACTTTATATGCCTGTGCAAGATTCGCAAGTAAGCACAGCTTCACACACTTTACAAAAGCCAAAAAGCCATATCACATCTTTTATCTCCTCATTCATTACACAAATACCCTTTCACCTCCTTTATCATTGCGGTAAAACTACTACTTATGCTATACTTGGTTTCTTAGCTGGGAGCATAGGATATATTGCTTCACCAAATAATGAAATAAAATATGCAATAATGCTTATTGTAGGCACGCTTCTTGTCATTTTTGGCATAGGAATAGCGTGGCTACCTAAAGTTACGAGATTTTTACATACACCACTTCCTTTTCAATCACTTAGCAAAATAATGTGTTTTTTGCTCACAAAAGGTTCAATATGGCGACTTTATGCACTTGGCTTATGCAATGGATTACTCCCTTGCGGCATAGTCTATTATTTTCTACTCACTGCCGCGGTATCTGGCAGCGGTATCAATGGCGCAATCACAATGTGCCTTTTTGGCATAGCTGCTACACCTGCATTACTTGCACTAGGTCTTATAAGCACAAAAATGCAAAATAAGCGAATATTATTTTTGCGACTTGGAGGCGTGGGTATGATAGGCTTTGGTTGCTATGAAATATATAAAGCTCTTAGGGCTCTAGGATTTATAAGTGCTTGATTAATACAAAAGAAACACAGCTTTTTTGTATTATAATTTTTTATGTTTTGATATTTTATGACATTAAATTTATGGCAAAATTATAAATTATAGGAAACGGATATTCTTAGTTCTACATTAAACTTGAGAGAAAGTAAAGTGAAAATCTAAAAAAATTGCACAAAATTTATAAAATACTCACAAAAAATAAATAAAATTTGTTATAAATACTCTAAATATTTTGAGGAGAGTTTATGCAAAAATGTGCATTTTTTGATAGAGATGGAGTGATTAATCAAGATAATGGCTATGTATATAAAATTAAAGACTTTATCTTTTGTGATGGGCTTTTTGCATTACTAGAGACACTTAAAGCACAAAATTACCTCTTACTTGTTATTACAAATCAATCTGGCATTGCGCGCGGCTATTATAACGAATCTGATTTGAACACACTTCATCAATATATGCAAGAGAGACTCAAAGCACAACTTGGCTTTGGTTTTGATAGAATCTATCACTGCCCTCATTTACCGAGCGAAAATTGTGATTGTCGGAAACCTAAAATAGGTATGATTAAAGCGGCTTGCAGAGATTTTAATATTGATTTAGCACATTCATTTTTTATAGGCGATAAAATTACAGATATGCAATGTGCACAAAATGCACATATTAATGGGAAATTTTTACTAGGAGAGGCACAAGTAAATGATAATTCGCTTAAAAATGTGCAAAAGATTGCAACTTTACACCAACTCCATAGTATAATAAAAGAATCTCACTTTTAAAGGAGCAAGTATGAAATACATTTATGATGACCTTGCAGAAAAAAAAATACTCATTACAGGTGGAGCTGGATTCATTGGAAGCAATCTCGCCTTTTATTTTCAAAAACATCACCCACTTGCTCAAGTATATGTATTTGATAAGTTTCGTAATGATGAGACTTTCCCTAGTGGCAACCCAACAACACTTGGACATTTTAAGAATCTTATTGGTTTTAAAGACAAAGTGATTGTAGGCGATATTAATAATCCTAGCGATTTAGAAAAGCTTAAATCTTATGATTTTGACATTATCTTTCATCAAGCTGCTATTTCTGATACCACCGTGCTTAATCAAGAGCTTGTTATGAAAACTAATCACGAATCATTCTTGCGCTTGCTTGATATTGCCACTCAATCCCAAGCAATGGTTATCTATGCTTCATCGGCTGGAACTTATGGTAATTCTCCTGCACCCAATAGTGTAGGAAGCGGCGAAATGCCGGAAAATATTTATGGATATTCTAAACTCTGTATGGACGAAAGTGTAAGGAGGATTCTTACTTCAAATCCTAGTTATCCTATTATTGGATTAAGATATTTTAATGTTTATGGAGAGAGGGAATTTTATAAAGGCAAAACTGCCTCAATGATTTTGCAACTTGGACTACAAGCACTTAAACATAAAAAAGTGAGACTCTTTAAATATGGTGAGCAAAAGCGAGATTTTGTCTATATTAAAGATGTTATTCAAGCTAATATCAAAGCCATAGAATCTATGCAAAGTGGTATTTATAATGTCGGCAGTGGCGAGGCAAGAAGCTTTAATGATATTATTGCGTGTCTTAAAGATGGAATTGGAGATTTTGAAGTGGAATATTTTGATAATCCTTATGCTTTTTTCCAAACTCATACACAAGCTGATATTGCTTCTACAAAAGAACATCTCTCTTATATGCCACGTTTTAGTCTTGAAGAAGGCATAAAGACATACCTTAAAGAAATCAAAGCAATTTTTGAACGTGAAAATCCAAAAATATAATATTAAGGATAAAAGAGTAGATAATGTTTGGTTTAGAATCTAAGAGTCCTAAAATTCTTGTTATTGGTGATTTAATGATAGATCATTATGTATGGGGAAGCTGTGAGCGTATCTCGCCTGAAGCTCCTGTGCAAGTAGTAGATGTCAAAGATGAAAATAATCGCTTAGGTGGAGCGTGCAATGTCGTGCATAATCTCATTGCTTTGAATGCACAAGTCTTTGTGTGTGGCGTTGTGGGTAATGATGAGGCAGGATTCTGGCTTGGTGAAAAATTAGAATCTATGGGGGTGGATATTTCTTATCTTTTTGTAGATACTTCGCGTCCTACGACTAAAAAAACGCGTGTTATCATTGCTAATCAACAAGTTTTACGCGTAGATAGGGAAAGTAAAACGCCCATAGATTCTCATATTCATAATAATATTGTCCAACATCTCCACGCTGTGCTTGATGAAGTGGATTGTATTATTATTTCTGATTATGGCAAGGGATTATTAAATGATGAACTCACACATTTTGTCATTGATTATGCAAAAAGTAAATCTAAGCTTGTCCTCTGCGACCCTAAAGGCAAAGATTATAGTAAATACACAGGTGCAACACTCCTCACTCCTAATAAAAAAGAGGCTGAACTTGCCACAGGCATTACTATCTGCGATAAAGATTCGCTCATCAAAGCAGGTATGACACTCAAAACTCAATGCCAGCTTGATATTTCACTCATTACACTCAGCGAAGATGGGATTGGCATATTTGATAATAATCAAATACATATTATCCCTACTCGTGCAAAAGAAGTATATGATGTTACAGGTGCGGGAGATACGGTAATTGCTGCGCTTAGTTTTGCTCTAAGTAGTGGTTGTGATATTTTTCAAGCGTGTGAATTTGCAAATGTCGCAGCAGCAGTCGTTGTGGGTAAAGTTGGGAGTGCAGTTGCAACTCATAGTGAGATTCTACAATATATCCACACTCAACCCTCTAATCTACAGCAATATATAGAATCTAAAATCATCTCTCAAGAAAGTTTATTCACGCTCCTTAAAGACTTGAAACAAAGCAAAATCGTTTTTACAAATGGTTGCTTTGATATCTTACATATAGGACACTTGAGCTATCTCAACAAGGCACGTGATTTGGGCGATATTTTGATTGTGGGATTAAATGATGATGATTCTATAAAACGACTTAAAGGAAAGGAACGTCCTATCAATACCTTACATAATCGTGCCCTTATGCTTGCTGGCTTAGAATGTGTAGATTATGTAGTGAGCTTTTGTCAAGACACACCCTTAGAGCTTATTAAGGCTATTAAGCCCGATGTACTTGTCAAAGGCGGTGATTATCATAATAAGGAAGTTGTTGGGAAAGAATACGCCAAAGAAGTTGTGCTTATTGATTTTATTGAAGGGCACTCTACTTCAAATATCATAGAATCTATCCAAAGGAGCAAAATATGCAAACACTCATAGAATCTGAATTCAACGCTCATTTACAAAGCGCACAAAAGATTTTTACTCTCACCCCTGCAATACAAAAAGCAGCAGATATTCTTATTCAATCTCTTAAAAATGGGGGCAAAATTCTCATTTGTGGCAATGGTGGTAGCGCAGCTGATGCACAACATTTCGCTGCGGAACTCACAGGACGTTACAAAAGAGAACGAAAAGGCTTGGCAGGCATTGCTTTAAGTGTAGATACTTCTGCGCTTACAGCCATTGGCAATGATTATGGCTTTGAATATGTATTCTCACGACAAGTAGAATCTCTCGCACAAAAGGGCGATGTATTTTTTGGTATTTCTACAAGTGGCAATTCTCATAATGTTCTTAAAGCTGCACAAATAGCACGCGATATGGACTGCTTCGTTATCGGACTTAGTGGGCGTGATGGAGGAAAACTTAGTGCACTTTGTGATATTAATCTTATTATGCCAGATAATGACACGCCTAGAATCCAAGAATTACACATTTTAATTATTCATATTTTATGTGATATTATTGAAAGCGAATGTGGCGAAAATGGTAACACAAATGTTATTTCCTAAAACTATTCAATCTTTCCAAAACACGCAAAAACACGTTATCAAAGATACACTTTTTGATATGCTCCATAGTGATGGCATCAGTGTCTCATCGGTAGATTTAATCTTTGGACACTATTTTATATATGTTCTTCTAGGCGAGGGTATGCTTGCACCTGTGTTTTTATATGAAAAGCGCATTAGTTATAAACAATCTCAAACAAATGGTTTGCCTCGTCTGCATTTTTGTCAATGTGATAATATTCAAACTGACTTTAATCCAACAAATAAGCACCACACACTCACTCATCGCCATTACACCGCCAAGATTACAAAACGCAATGCTTTTAGCTTGAGCATCAAACAAGGAATAAGCGAAGTGGGATTATATAACGACTACCCACTTGAGCTCTGCCCATTATGCAGTGATATTTTAAAACAAATGAGAGAAGGACAAACTATTGATAGCACCTTGAGTGTATATGTCTTTAAAAATCAATATTTAGAACTTTTGGAAGCAAATCCCACCTTGCGGCAAAAAGAAATGATTGCTTTGCAAGTCGCCAATCTTGAATGCTATAAATGCAAAAAACATATTGATATAGATTCATCAATATGGATACAGATTCACGACAATATATTAAAAATTTGTTGTTGTTGATGCATCGTTTTTTTCCTTTTTTTGATACAATGTTATTTTATGCTTGAGTTTTGTTTTTTACTAAGGGGTTTTTATGAGTTTAACGCTAGGGATTGATATTGGTAGCACAACAGCAAAAGTCGCTCTTATGGACGGAGATGACATCATTTTTCAAGTGTATGAGCGACACTATTCAAAAGTGCGCGAAAAAAGCATACAAATCGTGCAAAGTATTGCTCAAATTATTGGCGATAGAGAATTTAAAGTTGCTATTTCAGGCTCTGCGGGATTTGGTATTTGCAAACTTACGGGGATTGATTTCGTGCAAGAAGTATTTGCTACAGCCGGAGCAGTGCGTCATCTTGTGCCTGATGCCGATGCAGTCATTGAGCTTGGCGGAGAAGATGCAAAGATTATATTTCTCACAGGTGGAACAGAGGAGCGTATGAATGGTTCTTGTGCAGGTGGAACAGGCGCATTTATTGACCAAATGGTAACTTTACTTGCAATTACACCAGAAGAATTTGATAATATTTCACTTAAATGCCAAAAACTCTACCCCATAGCATCTCGTTGTGGCGTATTTGCTAAAACTGACGTCCAGCCATTGCTTAATCAAGGTGTCAATAAAGAAGATATTACTGCAAGTATTTTTCAGGCTGTCGTAGATCAAACTATCACAGGATTAGCTCAAGGACGCAAAATTGAAGGGAAGATTCTCTTTCTTGGAGGACCGCTTTTTTATTATAAGGGCTTGCAAGAGCGATTTGCAAAAACTTTAAAACTTGATAAAGAACACGCCATTTTTCCTGATTTTGCACAATATGCCGTGGCGATTGGCGTCTCCCTTCAAGCACGTGAGTTAGAAAAAACTTATACTTGTCAGTCACTCATTACCATACTTGAAGAAAGCAAAAACACTACTTCAAGCAATAAATATCTTGAGCCGCTTTTCGCTTCAGAATCTGATTATAATGCCTTTATTGCACGGCACGAAAGTGCAAGTGTAGAAGAAATAGAAATTGAGCAAGCCTACAAGGCAAATAATCATCACAAAATTGATGTGTATATCGGCATAGATTGCGGAAGCACAACAACAAAGCTTGTTATGCTTGATAGTCATAATGCCATTGTATATCAATATTATAATTCTAACAAAGGCAATCCCGTAGAAGTCATATCAACGCAACTTACTTACATTTATGAACATTTTGGTGATAAAATCAACATTAAAGGAAGTGCGGTTACTGGCTATGGTGAAGAGCTTATAAAGGCTGCCTTTACCTTAGACGCTGGACTTGTAGAAACAATGGCACATCTTAAGGCTGCTAAATACTTTAATCCTAAAGTAGATTTTATCATTGATATTGGCGGACAAGATATGAAATGCTTTTATATCAAAAACCAAACCATAGATTCTATAATGCTTAATGAAGCGTGTAGCTCAGGTTGCGGAAGTTTTATTGAAACTTTTGCAAAATCTATGGGTTATGATATACAAACTTTTTCTAAGCTTGGTTTAGAATCCAAACAACCTGTGGAGCTTGGAAGCCGCTGCACGGTGTTTATGAATAGCTCGGTTAAAGAAGCACAAAAAGAGGGTGCGAGCATTGAAGATATTAGTGCTGGGCTTTCTATGAGTGTAGTTAAAAATGCTATTTATAAAGTTATACGTGCACGCGATGCAGATGATTTGGGTAAGCAAATTGTCGTGCAAGGTGGAACATTCCTCAACAATGCAGTGCTTAGAAGCTTTGAGAAAGAAATCGGTAGAGAGGTTGTGCGACCCAAAATCAGCGGACTTATGGGAGCATTTGGCGCAGCATTATATGCAAAAGACTTAGGGTTAGAACATTCAAGCACAATGAAACAAGAGGAATTAGCCACTTTCAAACATACTGCAACCGCAAGTGTATGTAAAATCTGTGGGAATAATTGCCATTTAACGATTAATCGCTTTGGCGAGGGCAAAAAGTTTATATCAGGTAATCGCTGTGATAAGCCACTAGGCTTTAAAAAGCTCCTCTTTTTGCCCAACTTGTATGATTATAAACTCAATAAAATTAAATCTCTTTGTGCTTATGAAAATATGGACAAATCTCGCCTCACAAAGGGAAAAATAGGTATTCCCTTAGGGCTTAATATGTATGAGAATCTGCCTTTTTGGCATACATTGCTTAGCGAATTGGGCTATGAAGTGGTAGTCTCTGATATTACCACACGAAAGACCTTTTCCTTAGGACAATATAGTATCCCAAGCGATACGGTATGCTACCCTGCTAAGCTCCTGCACGGACATATTGAGAATCTTTTGAAAAAAGGGGTGGATAAAATCTTTTATCCTTGTATGAGTTATAGTTTTGCTGGCGATGAAAAACACAAAGATTCAAGCACAAATAATTATAATTGCCCTGTTGTAGCTTATTATCCCGAACTTTTAAATGCAAATGTTGATAAATTACGAGAAGTAAGCTTTTTTTATCCGTATTTTGGATTACATCAAAAAGAAGATTTTAAGAAAAAGGGCTTTGTATTTTTCAAAAAAGAATTGGGTGCGGATAAAAAGTCATTCCTCAAGGCAGTAGAAAAAGCCTATGAAGTGCGTGATGAATGGCTAAGTGATGTAAAACTACAAGGCGAAAAAGCTCTACATTTCGCACGAGCAAATAAACTCAAGGCTATTGTGTTATGCGGACGTCCATATCATATTGACCCAGAAATCAATCACGGCATTGATAAGCTCATTAATTCTTTAGGGCTTGTTGTGCTAAGTGAGGATAGTGTCGAGCATTTAGCAGATGCGGGAGAACTTCATATCCTTAATCAGTGGAGCTATCATTCACGGCTTTATAATGCAGCAGCCTTTGTAAGTAGTGATGAGAATCTTGAGCTTGTGCAGCTTGTAAGCTTTGGTTGCGGAATAGATTCTATTACAACTGATGAAGTGCGCGAGATTTTAGAATCTCACGGGAAATTCTACACTCAGCTCAAAATTGATGAAATCAGCAATTTAGGCGCGGTAAAAATCAGAATCCGAAGTCTGCTTGGAGCAATGGAAGAAAAACAAGCGCAAAAAAATGCAAAAATTTTGCTACAATCAACTCAAATACTTGAGAATGCTTAAATTTATTTATAAAGGAATCCTATGACACAAAAAATGACCCCTCATATTAATTCTTGGCAAACGCCAGATTCTCAATCGTTGATTATCAAAACAGAAAATAAGCGCGAACTTAAACGCGTGCCATTTACTGCAGAGATGAAGCAAACACATACAATTCTTGTGCCGATGATGTTGCCTGTTCATTTTGAATTGCTTGTAAAAATCTTGCACTTACACGGCTATAATGCGGAGCTTTTGCATAATGATGGGAAAGGCGTGGTAGATGAAGGTTTGCGCAATGTCCATAATGATACTTGTTATCCTGCATTGCTTGTGATTGGGCAAATGATTGATGCGCTTAAAAGTGGTAAGTGGGATTTGCAAAAAGTCGCATTACTGATTACGCAAACAGGAGGGGGTTGTCGTGCAAGTAATTATATTTATCTCTTGCGAAAAGCTCTCAATAAAGCGGGATTTGGGAATATTCCTGTTATCTCTCTTAATTTTAGTGGATTAGAAGCTGACCAAGGCTTTAGCGTTACGCGCCCAATGCTACAAAATCTTTTAAACGCAATTGTGTATGGGGATTTGATAATGCATATTGCTAATCAATGCCGTCCTTATGAGAAAAATAAAGGTGATACCGATGCAATGGTAGATAAATGGGTGCGTCGCATTACAAGTGAGGGCACGAATGAGGGATTAAGAAAATATAGTGCGCTCAAAAAAGATATGAAACTTATCCTTGATGATTTTGCCTCTATCCCTAGAGATACCAAGCAAAAAGTGCGCGTAGGCATTGTAGGTGAGATTTATATCAAATTCTCTCCGCTTGGCAATAATAATCTTGAAGATTTCCTTTTAGCAGAAGATTGTGAGGTTGTAATTCCGGGCTTTATGGACTTTTGCTTGTATTGTATCAATGATACAATTGTGGGTGGCAAAATGTATGGTGGCACACTTATGCAAGCGCTTATTTATCGTGTGGTGTATTGGTTTTTTGCAAGCAAACAAATTGATACAATTAAAGCCATTAAAAAGCACGGTGTATTTAGAGCACCCACTGCGTTTAAATACACGAAAAAAGCGGTGCAAGGCTATGTCTCTGAAGGTATGAATATGGGCGAGGGGTGGTTGCTTACTGCTGAAATGCTTGAACTCATTGAGCAAGGTGTGGAAAACATTGTTTGCACCCAACCTTTTGGTTGTCTGCCTAATCATATTGTAGGACGCGGTATGATGAAAACGATAAAAGAGCGCAACCCACAAAGCAATATCGTCTCCATTGACTATGACCCGGGTGCGACAAAAGTTAATCAAGAAAATCGCATCAAGCTTATGTTAAGCAATGCTAAAAAGGCGCACACTGCAAATGCTTAATGCGCATTTATGCGCACCCAAGCAAGTGAGTAAAATTGTAACTTATATAAGATTGTATTCAGTATTCAAGGGGGTTTCATACTCTCTTTTCTTTTTATACACCCCCACATATTACTTAACCTAAAAGTAATGCTCAATACATTAATAAAAATTTAAACTTTATTATGGAAATATGACTAAGACTACTTAAAACTTGATAGTTTTTTTGTAAAGTCAATTTTTACATTTCAATATAAGGAGTTCGTATGAACAAATTTGGTTTGGTTTTGACTTTATGTTTGGGTTTAGCTTTTAGTCCGCTTTGTGCATTAGAATCTACTTCACAAAAGAATGCACACAATGCGCAAAACACATCTCTTAGTCAAGCTGATGCAGCATTTCTTTTTACTGCAAATGCAAACAATCTTAATGTAGTGGCTTTAAGTGATGAGGAAATGCAAAAGACAGAGGGAGAAGGAGTTATCCTTACTGCTGTAACAACAGCATATAAAGCGTATAAGTATTATGAAACAGGCAAACAAGTAGTCAAAGTAGTCAAAAAGATCAAAAAATGGTTTAGATAAGCTGGGGGGGATGAATAGTGAAACATTTCCGCAAAATATTTTTAGGTTGCTCTCTCTTTGGTGCAGTATGTGCGTATGCGGGTGAATATAGTGCGTCAAAAATAGGTATAGGCGGTGTATATAGCCTTCAACAACCAAGTGGGGAAAAAGACATCACTAATACAGGTGGTTATGTGGCTCTAAGAGGGAGAAGTTCTTTGCTTCAGGAAAGATTTTTGTTGCAATTTGATGTTGAAACAAATTTTGGTAAAGACAAAAGAGATAGAAGCAAAAGCAATTCATTTCGTATGAGCAATGTCCTCTTGGGTGCTGGGGTAAATCTCCTCACTCCAAATGCCCCACTCTATCTTAGCGTAATAGGTAGTCTTGATAATTTTGAATACTCAGCTTCAAATAATTGGATTGATAGTAGACTTATGCTTGTGGGAGCTGATTTGCAAGGTTTCATAAAAAGAAATCGCTTAACCTTTGAATATAATGTGGGCTATCACTATATGCTATCGGGCTATTATAAACAACAAAATGATGATATTGACGTAGATGGTTCTAGCTATGCTATTAAAGGTGGGGTAGGATTTGTATATGACATTACAGAGGAAATAGGTTTTTTTATGAATCTTCGTGCAAAATACTACAATCTAGCAACTTCTAAGTTCAATGCAACTTTTACTCGTCCTGCTACTAAACATTTCTTAGGTGGAGTAGAAGTAGGGATTAAGTTCTAAGGAGGCTTGAGAGATTCTTTAATAATAGAATCTCTAGGCTTGATGTTTCTAGGTTTTTTGCTACTTGAAGGTAGTATAAAGACTTAATTTTTGAAATAAATATTAAGGATTTTTTATGAATAAGAATATTACAGCTTTAACTTTATCTTTGGGTTTAGCTTTTAGTCCGCTGTGTGCGTTAGAATCTACTTATAAAAAGAATATGCAAAATACATCTCTTAGTCAAGCTGATGCAAATTTTCTCTTTGCTAGTAATGCTAGTCATCTTAATGTAGTGGCTTTAAGTGATGAGGAAATGGGGGTAGCAGCAGGAGAATTTTGGCCGATATTAATGGGGTTAGGATTAAGTTTTTTATCCTATTTAAATGCCCCAGCACCAAATGACCCTATTTATAGTGGCAAACCTCCATTTTGATTTATAGGCAATAGTGTAACAAGACAAATCTCCGTTACACTATCTTAACTTCAAATATAAGAGCTACAATTATGGCATTTATTTTGGAACAAATATTTATATGGCTTACTTTTCTTATTTTGCTTTGCACAAATTATTTGCTTTTTTCTTTTAAATATATGCATAAGTTTGAGTTTGTGGCTGTATTGATTGGCTATGTATGTATAATAGCCATATTTTTATGGGGGACTTCTTCTAGAGAACCTATAAATATCAGCTCGGTATTTGCTTCTTTAAACATAAATATTTGGATAACACTTTGTATTGGGCTATATGCATTTTTTATCTGCTTTATTTTGTTGAAAGTAATCAAAAGAAAAAATGAACAGAGATATTTTTATATCTTTTCAACTATCATCATTTGTTTGCTTATCCTTAATATAGGCAACAACATCGTATAACTTTTTATTATCAAAATTTTCTAAAGAATAAAAACCCATAATAATATTAATAAACTAAATTAAGTGTTTTTTATTAAATGTAATATACAATGTAAAACTCTTAAAATATGTTTTAAAGAACATATTTTAATATTTAAGGAGTTCTTTATGAACAAACTTGGTTTGGTTTTGACTTTATGTTTGGGTTTAGCTTTTAGTCCGCTTTGTGCATTAGAATCTACTTCACAAAAGAATGCACACCATGCGCAAAACACATCTCTTAGTCAAGCTGATGCAGCATTTCTTTTTACTGCAAATGCAAACAATCTTAATGTAGTGGCTTTAAGTGATGAGGAAATGAGATTGATAGAGGGGTAAATTATGAATTGCTTAATCAAATTAAAATATTGTTGTCTCATACTTCTTCTTTGCTGTGGGTTGTGTGCTAATGTATGGGCGTATAAATGTTCGGATACAAGCTGTGATGACTTACGCATTGGTTTGGGAGTATATTATGGTGATATGAATGCCTCTTCCAACCCAAAAGCCACAAGCTATGGCGGATACATACCTGTATCTGTAGGGAAACACTGGCGTTGGTTTGGCATAGGAGCTGATTTTCTAGGAGGAATATCTCACTCACAGATTGAGGGCTCCCTCATCGGAGCAAATGCTCCTGCTAAAGATATAGGAAACTTTGTATCTGCTAAACCTCGCGTAGGTATCAATCTCGGCTCACTGGAAAATCCGCTCTTTATCTCTGTTATCGTGCCTCTTGAGGTTTATGACTTTAGGATACAAAAGGGTAATCACCTCCAAAGTGCCTTTGTATTTATAGGTGGAAGTATTTCGGGACGCAAGAGTCTTAATAAAGCTGCCCTAGAGTATGGATTAAGTTATAGCTATGCAGTAGGCTCAAATCAAGGGCATACTTTCAAATATCAAGGCACTGGAGATTCTGGGCGTTTAAATATTGATGGCGGGAGTTTGTGGGAGGGTTCTTTGGGCATAGTATTTGGCAAAAATATGGCTCAATCTTATGAAAAAAGCCCTGTGTATTACACAAAGCTTAAGGTGCGATATTTTGATTTAAATGCCGGCTCTTCTAAAAATACTACTCCTGCTTTTACCTATCCTGCGACAAAAAATCTTGTCGCTATGCTTGAATTTGGCGTAAGTTTGGATTTTCGCTATTAATTGAAATGCAACATTTGAGTAAAGATAAAATCAAGATTTAATACAAGGAGTTCTTATAAACAAAATCATTTTAGTTTTTCTCCTTTACACTAATGCCTTTGCCTATACTTGTTATAGCTCACATTGTGAGGATATACGCATAGGGCTAGGGGCACATCATAGTAAAACTTATGATACAGGCGTATATCTCTCTGGATATGCTGGAGGACATTGGGATAAGCTCTATATCGCAGGGGGTGTGAATATAGGACAAGTCAATCCTACCTTTGCACCCACAATAGATTCAAATAAGCAAAATTATAATTCTCTTTTAGCTTCTGCCTACGCGCATATTGGCGCAAAACTTGGTGGAGAGAATCCTCTTTTTCTCTATGTTGAAACAAAAATTGAGCGATACAGCATTGGAGAAAATACCACCTTTAGTACAAATCAACTCTTTATGGGCGCATATATCGCCAATCACGCAAAGATAAGCAGTGGCATAATGTTAGAGTTAGGATTAGGAATAAGCCCAAGTATTGTAAGATACTACACAAGCCAAAATGCAGATAAAAACTCTATATCTCAAAGAAACAATATTGATGGAAGCTATCGCATTGATACTTTTATCGGTATACGCTTTAAAAGAGGAGATGAATACAGCAAGAAAAGCGATATTTATGTAAGAGCAATGGGTATTTTTTATCACAATAAAACATATAATACCCCTATCACGCTGCCTCCACGCAATGATTATGCACTTATGCTTGAATGTGGTATAAGCCTTAAAAATTTATTAAGTTAAATTGTAACACTTTTATAAGTTTCTATAATGTTTGGGGAATTTTGTAACTCTTAATGATTATAGAATCTTAGTATATCTTTTTGCTGAAGCAGGGGGTGAGATTCTTGGAGTTGGTGTAAGCAAAGCAAAGGGTAGTAAAAATGAGCCGTTCGTTTGGTATGATGCTCATATCAAGTTTGGAGTAAATATTGCTTCTCAAACAAATCCACTCTTTTTAAATGTAGCGTATTCATTTAATCATCAATGGAATGACGCAATAGGTAAAGACTTTAGGACAGGGCTTCATATGGCTGGATTAGATTTGCACGGCTTCATTCAAAGTGGTGCTAAGACAACTTATGAATACAATGTAGGCTACTACTATGTATTTCACGGCTATCACTATCTTGGCGAAACCCGCTCTGGCATAAATGATTATAGCTATGTGATTAAAGGGCATAGTGGCTTAAAATCTATTTTGTAGTGTCTTTGTCATTTTTACTATGCTTATGTAACCATTGCTTGACTTTTGTAAAGCACTCTTCAAAAACATTCTTATAAGGCTCGCTCTCAATGCCAAAGCTTTCTTGAAGCTTTTCAGTAAGCGCTCTTTGCTCGGCATTAAGCTTTGGAGGATAAGTGATTTTAATCTGTGCGACAAACTTCCCTCTGTATGCGCTATTGACATCTTTTATCCCCTCATTATCAAAAACAAATTGCTCTTTATCCCGTGTATTTGGCGGGATTTTAAGCTCTAATTCTCCACGCAAAGATGGAATCTTAAGCGTTGTGCCAAGCACGATTGAAGTAAAAAATACCGGCACTTCAATATAAACATTCTCTCCATCACGCACAAAATTTTCATCTTCTGCAACACTCACGGCAATATATAAATCTCCCCTGCTACCATTCTTATCAGCATTTCCTCGCCCACCAATGCGGATTCTATTCCCATCATCAATGCCTTCAGGGATACTCACTTCAAAGCTCTCCTCACTTATCTCAAACCCGCTACCCTTACATTTGGAGCATTTCTCGCTTGCACTTTGCCCCTCACCCTTGCAAGTAGGACAAGTTTGCGCAAAAGTCATAAATCCTTGTCGCATATATACCTGTCCCTTACCACCACAATCCTTGCAAGTATTGAGTTTGCCACCTTTAGCACCTGTGCCTTTACAATCACTACACGCAATTTTAAAACTATTATGAATTTCTTTTTTGCACCCAAATACGGCTTCTGTAAAGCTTAACTCTAATCCCACAATCTCATCTAAATTATATTTACCCCCGCCTCGTTTTTGAGTTGAGAATCCAAAGTTGGCACCGAATGCAGATTCAAAAATTGAACCCAAATCCCCAAAAATATCACTAAAATCGCGACCGCTAAAACCACTAAAACCTGAATTTTGCAAGCCTTCCTTGCCATATTTATCATAAATTTGGCGCTTAGAATCATCGCTTAGCACCTCATAGGCTTCATTCACGCGTTTAAACTGCTCTTCTGCATCTTTATCATCAGGGTTTCTATCAGGGTGATATTTAAGTGCCATTTTACGATAAGCTTTTTTGATTGTCTCCTTATCACTTGTGCGCGTAATTTCAAGGATTTCATAATAATCAAATGTCTCCAAAACTCACTCCTACTTTAATCAAAATTAAATCTGAAATTGTAGCGAAATTTTATAAGGCGAAGTTAAATTCTTTATAGCTATGATTGCAAGTTTAATCTTAGTAAGGGCATAATAATGAATCAATATAAATCCAGCCTTAAAGCGTTTTCAGAGCTTATCTCTACACTTGAGAAACTCCCCGCCATTGGCAAAAAAAGTGCGCAAAAAATGGCATATGCTCTCTGTATGGAAAACAAATTCTTAGGGCTTAATATCGCTCACGCCATTGAAAATGCTGCCCTTTTGGTGCAAAAATGCCATAAATGTTTTGGTATAAGCGAAAGCGAGATTTGTGATATTTGTCTTGATAGTTCAAGGGAAAATGGAGAATTATGCATCGTAGCAAATCCACGTGATATTTTTACGCTTGAAGATATGGGAGAATTTAAGGGGCGATATTTTGTGCTAGATTCACAAGGAGATTTAGAGCAAATTGACTTTACGCTCCTTAATCAAAGAATTGATACCGAATCTGTGCGTGAAATTATTTTTGCACTCTCGCCAAGTCTTGCAAATGAAGCAATTATGCTCTATATTGAAGATAAAATTAAAATGCCTTTGCATTTTAGCAAAATCGCACAAGGTGTGCCCACAGGGATAGGACTAGATGCTATTGACCAGCTCTCTCTTTCGCGTGCAATGAGTTTGCGCGTCAAGCTTTAATTAAGAAATAATTAAGAAATAATTAAGAAATAATTAATTTCTTTGGGCGTATAATTTACGCGTTTTCTAACTCCAATAACAGAAAGGAACAAACAATGAAAAAGTTGCTTTTACTCACACTTTTGGGTTTTGCTAGTCTTGCTTTCGCTGATGCTCCTGCAGCATTCAAAAAATGCGTTGCTTGTCACGGACCTGATGCAAAGAAAATTGCTCCGGGCAGCAAAGGTGATGTAACAATAGCTGGTATGGCAAAAGATGATTTGCTCAAAAAGCTTAAAGGTTACAAAGCTAAAACAGAAGATAATGGTGGTGCTAAGGCTATTATGTACGGACAGATGGCAAATGTAAGTGATGCTGATATTGAAGCATTAGCTGATTACATTTCTAAACTTCCTAAATAAATTTATTTATGCGGATATGACATTGTATCCGCATAAGCGACATTATGTCCGAAATAATTATTGATTCTCAATCTTACAAACACAATCTCAATCTCATATCTTCACACATCGGAACAAGCACAGAACTTGCTATTGTATTAAAAGATAATGCCTATGGACACGGCTTAGAGCAAATAAGTACTTTAGCGAGAGAATATGGCATTAAGAGTGTGTTTGTCAAAAACTATGCCGAAGCAATGCAAATCAAAGATGATTTTCCTTGTATTACTGCACTTTATGGAATGCCTCAAGGCACATTCCCTCCTCATATCGCCTTTGTTATTAATCATAAAGAACATATCTCTATCTTGCCAAAAGGCACAAATGTAGAATTAAAAGTGAATGCAGGAATGAATCGCAATGGCATACAAGCAAGTGAGATAAGTGAGTTTGTTGAACTTATTTTGCATCGGGGCTTAAACCTTATAGGTGTATTTTCACATAATGGCTATGGCGATGATATTGATGAAGAATTTGAACGCACACAGGAACGATTTGCACTTATCAAACAAGAAATCAAAGAATTAGCCCAAAAGTATGGATTTCCTCTGCCACGTTTTCACTCCCTAAGCTCCTCTGGGGCAATTCGGGAAGCAATGAATAATAACATTAATGATGATTTGGTGCGCATAGGTATTGCAGCGTATGGTTACCTTGATGTTGCCTTTGAGAATCCTATTAGCGCGAAATTACGCAAAGTTGCAGCCCTCTATGCTGATAGGATTTCTACACGTGTTTTACCCCAAAATGCGCGAATTGGTTATAGTGGTTGCACAAAGATGGATTCTAAAAATATAGTAAGCACTTATGATATAGGCTATGGTGATGGATTTTTCCGCGTGAGTGAGCGACACAAAGTCTATACTGCCAAAGGCTATCAAATCTTGCCCCGCTTGTCAATGGATTGCTTTTCTTGTATGTGTGATGAGAGTAGAATCTGTGTCTTTGATGATGCAAATACAATCGCTCAAGCTTTTGGCACAATCACCTATGAGATTCTAACTCATCTCTCGCCCTTTATCAAACGCACTATTATATAGCTATGTCGCCGCACCTTCCCCAGTTTACAAACATTTCTAGAATCTACCCCTTTACACACACTCCCATAGAATGCTATTTCAACACCTCACCTCGCGATTTTGTGATTAAAGAAATTCCTCTTTATGAGCCAAGCGGAAGTGGTGAGCATTTATTACTTTATGTGCGTAAAAAAGGCTTAAGCACTTTTGAACTCTTAAATATTCTTTCTAGCTCATTAGGTTGTAGAGTGCGTGATATTGGCTATGCAGGGCTTAAAGACAAAGCAGCTACAAGCTATCAATATTTAAGCATTCATCGCTCTTTACAAAATCGTCTTGAATCTGCCTTGCCTCATTTACACTCTCAACATATTAAAATTCTCACTATCACACCTCACAACCATAAACTCAAAATCGGACATCTCAAGGGGAATAGCTTTTTTATGCGCCTCAAAAAAGTTTCCTCAAACAATGCTACTAAACTTCATTCCACATTAGAATTACTCGCTCATAGTGGATTCCCAAATTATTTTGGTAATCAACGTTTTGGCAAAGAAGGGGATAATTTTCAAAGTGGAAAAGCTATCAGTGAGCACAAACTCACGCTTAAAAACAAAAAAATAAGCAATTTTCTCATCTCAAGCTACCAAAGTCATCTTTTTAATGCGTGGCTTAGCTCAAGGATACAACTCGCACAAATACTTCGCTCTTTTAAGCCAAATGAAGTTTTAAGAGCACTGCAAAGCCCAAATTTTCCTACTTTGCATACTTTTGCCAAGTCTTGCACACCTCAACTCATTAAAACTTTGCAAAGCCAAAAACAACCATTTGTGATTCTACAAGGTGATATAATGTGCCATTATCCATTTGGCAAAAACTTTGTATGCGATGATACATTAATAGAATCTACACGTTTTTTGCAAAAAGATATTGCTCCCACGGGCGCGCTCTGTGGCACAAAATTCACTCATTCAAAATGCCTTGCCTATGATATTGAAGAACAATTTTTAGATTCTCAAATCAAAGCAAATGGCACAAGACGTTATGCGTGGGTGTGGGCAGAAAATATAGAGGGGCGATATATTCCACAAGAGGCACATTTTGAATTGCATTTTCATCTCCCTAAAGGAAGCTATGCCACTATTTTCCTTGAAAGCCTACTTAGCACACATAATTGTTAATAATTCGCTATGTCTAAAAGATGTTGTTCTTTCATTGCTTGAGCAATCTCTTCATAACCCTTCAGTGCATCTTGATCGCATAAAACCCATTCATTAAGTCCCTCTAAACTCATCATATGTGCAATTTTTGGGTCATTTTTAAGGGCATTTTGTGATTTCATCATTTCTACAAAGCTTCTTTTTAAGTAAGAATCAAAACTTTTTAGGGTTGTAAAATTACAATGACAATAATCAGGGCTTGTGTAAAAATTCACCATTTGAGGATAATTTCCCTCTTGCATAACCCTCACCCAAGTAGTAGAGCCAATAGCTCCTGCATCTAATTCTCCACTTTTTATTTTATCCAGCACATCAAATTCACTTCGCCCTGTATCGCCGTGTTTGCCCACATCGCTATTAAAGCGGAAGATTCTAAGCATATCATCTGTGCCTTTTTGATTGAGTGAATCAAGTGGCATTTCTCTAAGATTCAATGCACTTTGCTGCAAGTAAAATAAAGGCATAATCGCCGCTTGAGCAGAATCTAAACTCCCTAAACCAAATTTTTTACCCTTCAAATCCTCTAAGCCCTTCATTGTATCTCTCTTGGCTACAAATACACTTTTAAAGCCAATATCAGTATCGCGCATTAAAATTGCCTCTGCACCATTATTTGTGCAATGCTTAGAGCGAATAAAAGCCACATTTGTATTCCAAGCAATATCTATTTTTCCCTCTTTAAGCCACTGCACTTGCCGCTCATAGTTGCTAAATAACACATAATCTAGCCTTATATCTTTAAAATAATCATTAGCATATTCCCTAATCGTATCCCAAATAGGGACAATTTGTGGCGCATACGCCACTGCACCTACTAAAATTGACTTCATATTTACTCCTTTGGTAAAAGTGCATCAGAGAGCCACACTTGTAAAATATCAAGACTTGGCGCCATTACTTGTGAAGCGAACGCATCTCGCAAATATCGCTCTAGTGGTAAGATCTTACTATAAGCTTTTCCTCCACCAAGTCGCATTGCAAGAGCACAAATATCCATAACAAGATGTGTGGCGTTAATCCTACACGCAAATATTTTGCACATTGCATCAGATTCTTTATTATCAAATGCCCTTGCAGCCTCATAAACAAGTGCAATTTGGCTTTGCGTTTTGGTATAGAGTTCTGCGATATGGATTCTCACTAACTCTTTATCTGCCAAAGAGGAGCCATCAGTATATTTTCTACTCTTACAATGACTAAGTGCGCATTCATAAGAAGCCTTTCCCACACCGCTATACACCGCTCCAAGCCCCACGACAAAATACATTGCTACAACTCCAGCTTGCGCTTCACCCTCTCCGTCTTTGCCTAGCAAATATTGTTTTGTATGAAGCTTCACATCATTATATTGCACAGGTTTTGAGACATTTCCGCGCATACCTAACCCATTCCACACGCCCTCTTCGTGATAAATACCCTCCACATTATTGGGTGTAATCCAATTATTTTTACCACCATTTACCTTGCAAGAATTTGTATAAGTAAGATAATAGTTAGCTTGTTGAGCCGAAGTTACAAAGCTTTTGCGCCCTTTTAAGATTCTATACTCTCCCGCTTCTGTCTCTGTTATATCAGGCAAACCAAAGTGTGTCCCAGAGCCACTTTCACTATAAGCAAGAGCAAAAGAAATCTCCCCTTTTGCTATTTTTGGCAAAAATTCCTCTTTTTGCCCCTTTGTCCCAAAAGTTGCAATACAAGCCGTTGCAACATTGTGCATCATATAACAAAGTGCAGTAGAAGCATCAAATTGTGCTAAAGTATAACAAGTTAAAGCGTGATGAGAGCAATTTCCACCGCTTCCGCCATACTCTTTAGGCACAAGTAGCCCCATAAACCCTTGCTTTTTGAGCTCATCATAGGCTTCTTTTGGGAATCTTGCTTCTTTGTCAATAGATTCTGTATGAGGAGCAACAAATACCTTACCAAACTCCGCTGCTTTTTGTTCTAAGTTTTCCAAACTTAACATATTTTCTCCTTACATAAAATTAGGTGTATGAGCCCTGCTTAAATCAAGGGCAAGTTCCTCATCAATGCCACATTCCACAAGCCGCTTTGTGCGATTTTTCTCCATTTTTTTCTTTAATTCCTGCACCTCCTCAAATCCATTCGAAATTAATGCGCTATCCTCACCTCCTCCACGCAATAGAGCCATAGATTCTAAAAGCAGGGAGGATTCGCCACTTTGTGCGTCTAAATAATTTTTACGCGCAAAAACGACTTCCTTTAAGGCAGCAATTTTGGCAGGATTTTGTGCTATTGCTTGTTTCACATTATTGATTCCATAGGCAACGTGGCGACTTTCATCTTTCCTTGCTAAAGCAAGTAAATATGCACTCGCCTCATCTCCTAATGCCCTAAAGCTCTCCTCTAAAAACTTTAATAAATCAATGAAAGTCCCTTCCCCCATAATATGCAGCAAAAAGCTAGATTTGAAATAATCTTTCTCATTCCACAGGCTAAAAAGGCTTTGTTGTGTTGTAAGTGTGGAGTATTGCACACCAAGCCCTGTAATATTTGCCCTTTTGATAAAAGATTCTATATGTCGGCTCTCATCACCGATAATAGAAGAGAGTAAAAGCGGAATAGGCGTGAAAAAGGGTGAAATCTGCCCTAAAAATCGTGCGGGGATATACAGAGCTGAAAACTCATTTTCAGTTAAATAAGTCATAATCTGTGCGATTGCAAATTGCAGGGCTGGGCTAAACTCTGGTATTTCTTGCCATTTTATATCTGTGGTGGCATTCCATTGCGACTTTTTAGAATCCTCATAAATTTGCAAAGCATTACTGCTCCAAATATTATTAGATTCTATACCAAAATGATAATTTGGACTTGCCAATTCCACTTGCACACCATTTGGTGCTAAACCTTGCGCCGATGGACTTATGTGAGAATGACAATCAAATTTTTGGAATCTTGTGGGGGATTTTTTGCACAAGATATACACAAAATTACCCTTAGAATCTGCATTTTGACTTATTGCACACTTTTGGACAAACTCCTCACCTTTGAAAGCACACCACATAATAAGGTCATTTTCTAAATTATCTACATCACTTACAACTTCTATCAATGCGCCTTTTTCTGTTAATAAAAAAGCATTTTCAAGTCGCATAAAAAAGAGTGTGCCAAGCGGTAAGCCACCCATAAAGCAGACGGATTTCAAAGAATTTTGCATAAAATGACTTTGTGTTAAAACTACATTCAAGTTTAGGAAGACTTGTATTCTTTCTTACAGAAAGCTTAGGAAGAAATGATAAAAATATTTAACTTAAATAACTCTTAAGGCAGATACCTTTCATATAAAGTTTAAAATATCTTCTAATACTTGCTCTTTATTTATTTCATTTAAAATCTCGTGTCTTGCACCCTCATAAAGTATCAACTCCACATTAAAGCCGCATTGCTCATATTGATATGCAATTTTCTCTACACCTGCACCAAAATCTCCACAACTATCACAGCTACCACTTATAATTAAAAGCGGAAGATTCTCTCCTTGTAGCCCTCGCATATCATTTACCTGTCTCATACCCTCAAAAAGTCCTATAAAGCTCTCTAGACTGAAAATAAACTGACACGCACTATCTGCCTTATATGCCTCTACTATGGCTTTATCGCGACAAAGCCACGCAAAGCCACCTTTTGTATTATCTTCATCCTCATTGTGTAAAAATGGTTTATTAAAACTGCCAAAAGAAAGATTATTAATTAAATGCTTCCCCCATTGCTCAAGTCGGCAGACATTAAGCATCTGTGCCAATGCTTGTCCAAAGCCAACAAGTGGATTGTATGCAGGTGAGCCTGATAAAATAAGTGTATCAAGCTCGTGTTTATAACTTTTAAGGTAACTACGCGCAAGTAGAGAACCCATAGAATGCCCAAGTAAGACAAATTTTTGCGGCTTAAAATGCTGTTTGAGCAAAAGCGTAAGCTGGTGCATATCTGCCACTGCTTTATCAAATCCACTGGCATTATTTGCCTCATTTTGTGCACTTCCCTTCATTTCACCCCATATATGATACCTATCAATACTCTTTCCGTGCCCTCTATGATCATTTATCGCCACAATAAATCCCGCTTTGGCAAGAGATTTGCCTACCCACTCATAACGTCCTTTATGTTCTACCATACCGTGTGCTATTTGAATGACAACAACATACTCTGACAAAATGCTTGGCATATATACATCATAAAAGATTCTAAGTCCATCTTGTGCTGAAATAAAACTATTATCTTTTTGTATAAAAATTTCTTCTGTAATATTTTTTTGCATATTTTATTCCTTATTCTTTTTAAGCCATTGTTCTAGCTCTATTTGTCCTCCATTAAACACATTTAAATCAATATACTTTTCAGCCCCGCTATATCCCTTTAATACACCTTTTGGATTATACTGCCAAAATATCCACGAGTTTTTATCAAAATACACATTAAACAACCTTGCCCATAGAGAATGTGGGGCAAAAAATACCGAACGTATCCATAATGGATTATCTTTATATCGCCCACGCAAATACATATCATAAAAACTAGGTGTTGTATAAATAATAGGCTTTACTCCATAGTATTGCTCTAAGTGCAAAAGAAGCTTATCAAGCTCTTTATATACAGATTGAGCACTTGGAGGATTGCTTGCCTTTGTGCCATAAAATTCTATATCTATCACAGGAGGTAATCTCTTAGGAGATTTATCATTTTGCACATTACGAATAAAATTTTCTGCCTGCGTAAGCCCACTGCTATCAAAGCTAAAAAAATGATAAGCTCCTACAAATAATCCTTGATTATGTGCATTTTCAAAATTATATGCAAAACGTTTATCTACCCATTTGCTTCCCTCTGTGGCTTTGATAAAAGCAAAGCTAATGCCTTGCTCTTTTAGAATCTTCCATTCAATTTGCCCCTGATGAGCAGAGACATCTACACCTTTGATAGGATATGCCTTATCACTTGGCATATTAAACCACACTACACCATTATGCTGCAAAATAAAAAAAATAAAACCTAACACACATAGCACACCTATACGAATGGCAAACTTCCCTACTCGCCGTAAAAACACTAAATAGCGCAAATATTGCAATCTCACTTTAATCTCGCATCATATTTTTCAAGCAAAAATGATGGCTGATAGGAAAGTTTCGCCTTTCGCAAGCCCTCAATGCCCAAATCTTCCTCACGATTAACATAGCGATGATTTGAAAATTCATTTTTTAACAAAGCTTGATTAATCGCTTGATATGCACCACTAAAAGCAATATTAGCCTTTTCAATATGAATAAGTGCCAAATCGTCATCAATCTCTTCACCAAAACTAAAAGCGATAATCTCCCCATCACAACGCAAAAGCCCTCCTCGCAATGAGAGTTTATCAAAATGAGAGAGAGCATCATTAATGCCTAGATTCTCAAAATATAATCCCTTATCTTCGCTATTTCCTGCTTCAAACCACATATTATTTACTTTTAGAACTTCGGTAAGATTAGCATTTGAAAAAGATTCATATTGTGTTTGTGGATATGTAAGCCAAAAACGATTCAAATGATTTTTTTTCTTATGAAACTTGCGTCCAGAAAGTGTTATAAGCTCCTCTACATTATACACATAATCAAATCTATCACGTCTTTGAGTGATTTCAAAAGTATGTGGAAAATAAGATTCAAGCTCTTCTACTTCATTACTTTGCAAAGAATGCAGCTCAAGCGGTAATGATAAGTCTTTATAAAATTGTATGAGGGATTCTATAATGGGTTTTTTATCTCCTGCTCCCAATGGATAGAATACAAATGGATTTTGATGAGGATAGCGTGTCTGCACAATGAGATGTTCTTGTAAAAATGTATAGCTAATCTCGCGTGAATGTCGCCACATAAACATATTGCTAAAATTCATATCTGATAGCCATCGTCCTTTCTGATTTGTAAATGGTTCTAGAAGTGTTCTATCTTCAAGTTCTATTTTTTTAAACTCCATTATTTCTCCTTAGTTGCCTATATTGCATTTATTTTTTAATATCAGTAAAAATATAACTTCCAAGCCATTTTATTTCATCACTTCTCTTAGCAAAAAGTCGCTGCAATGGTTTATCAAGGTAATGCCCCTCACAATCAATAAAAAATCCTGTTTTAAAGCTCTCATTTGAGCGAATCGGACGCGAATCTATTTTTGTAAGATTAATACCCTCTTTTTCAAAATCACCCAATAAACGAAATAAAGTGCCTACTTGGTCATCATTTTTGAGATTCACAAAAAGAGAGGTTTTATCCTTTCCACTAGGTGCATTCGCAAAATCACTCACTATCACAAAACGAGTTTTATTATTTTGGGAATCCTCAATATGTTCAAACATCAATGGCAAATTATAAAGCTTTCCTGCAATTTTAGAGCCAATAGCCGCACTTTGCGGGTTACTAGCAGCAAGTTGCACAGCACGTGCTGTTGAATCTGTAGGAATCTGTTCAATATGATGAAGATTATGTGCGTGAAGAAATTTTTGACATTGCCCAAATGCAATATCTTTAGAAAAAATCTTTTTCACTTCGCTCAAATGCTCACAGCTACTCAAAAAACTATGATGAATAGGCAAAATGATTTCTGCAATAATTTTAAAATCATAATATGCTAAAAAGTCAATACTCTCACCTACCATACCATTTGTATTATTCTCAAGTGGTATTACGCCATATTTTACACGTTTATAAGCAAGAGATTCAAAAACTGCACTGATAGTATTAAGTGGTATATACTTGCTCATTGCGCCAAATCGTTCTTCTGCCGCCTGATGCGTATAACTCCCTACAGGTCCTAAAAATGCCACTTTTTCAGGTAACTCCAAATTGCGCGAAATAGCAAAAATTTCTTGATAAATTGCCTCAATGGCACGTTCATTTAAATATTTACTTTCTCTTTGACTCAAACGTTCAATAATTTCCCTCTCTCGCTCTGGGCGATAAATTGCTCCGCCTTGCTTGGTCTTATGTGCTCCTACTTGTGCTACAAGCGCCATACGCTTTTGCAAAGCATCAAAAATCTCCGAATCAATGCTATCAATCTCATTACGGAGAGTTTGGAGTATCGTATCTTGTGGTATTTGAGGCATAATATGTCCTTATCTTGTTTTAGGGATTCTCTCCATCTTCTGATTGAAGAGGCATTTCTAAAGTATCTTCAAGCAATCTCTCCTCATCTTCTATCATTTTCTCAAAAGATTCTCTATGTTTAATAAGCCGTGCATTGCCTTGCATAAGAGCTACTTCTGCAGGACGAGGACGCGTATTATAATTACTTGCCATACTATAACCATACGCTCCAGCATTTTTAAGCACGAGCACATCTCCTGCCTGAAGTGGTGGAAGTTTAATATTTTTCGCCAAATAATCGCTGCTCTCACAAATAGGTCCTACAATATCGCATAGGCTAGACTCTAAAGAAGAATCTACTCTTTTATCTTTTAAAAAATATTCCACTTGATGCGTAGCACGATAAAGTGCAGGGCGCATTAAATCATTCATCGCTGCATCTACAATTACAAAACGTTTATGTCCATTATGCTTTTCATAGAGCACACGCGTAAGCAAAACGCCACTCTCCCCTACAAGAAATCGTCCGGGCTCACATATAATTGTTAAATCAAGCCCATACAATGCTTCCAAAATAGCTTGAGCATAATCATATGGATTAATAAGGGATTCATCAGTATAGCGAATCCCTATACCCCCACCAATATCAAAAAATTTCAAATCAATTTTAAGGGCAAGAAGAGAATGTGTAAGTTGTGCTATTTTTTGTGCAGATTGTTTAATTGGCTCTAAATCTGTAATTTGTGAGCCAATATGAAAATGAATCCCGATAGGCTCAAGAAATTGAGCATTTTTAGCAAAAATATACATAGATTTTGCCTGCTCTATATCTACGCCGAATTTATTTTCATTCAATCCTGTTGAGATATAAGGGTGAGTTTTAGCATCAATATTTGGATTAACACGCACTGATATTCTTGCTATTTTATCAAGTTTTTTTGCAATAGATTCTATACGCAATAATTCCTCTTCGCTCTCCACATTTAAAAATAGAATATCACTTTGAAGTGCTTCTTCAATTTCATTATCTTGTTTTCCTACACCACTAAAAATAATTTTATATTTAGGAATCCCGGCTCTTAAAGCGCGTCTTACTTCACCGATAGATACACAATCCGCTCCGCTCCCAAGTTGAGCTAGGTGATGAATAATAGAGAGATTAGAATTTGCCTTAAGTGCATAACAAATGAGCGATTTACGCGCTTTAAAAGCGTCTTTTATCGCACAAAATGCTTGAGTAATGCGCTCCAAATCATATACATAAAGTGGTGTTTGATAAGTATCTGCAAGGGCAAAATAATGTGTTTGCTCCATAATTACTCCGAATTTATCATTTCAATTACTTTTATAAATGATAATTTTAGCCACAATAGCATAATATTATGTTAAAATCTAATATGTAATAACAATTTTCTCTATCAAGGATTGCTATGGCGTTATCTCCAGATGGTGTCTTTATGCTCATAAGCATATTTTTTGTGGCTTTATTCGTGCTTATTTCTTTGTTATATATTTTTGGTCCAGCACCCAAAAAACCTGAATATCAATTTAAAGAAGAAGAGCGAAAAATAAGTATTGAAGATATTATGAAAATCCTTGATTCTCCTAAAAGCGATTTGCCCACGCTTAAAAAAGCAGCTGATATGTTTTTTGACAATTATGACAAACTTACCTTAAACGATTATCGCAAAAAGAGTTTCCTTTTTGCAATTACTACACACGCGCGCACCTCAACTGAACTCATTATGAATACAGAAAAACGTTTAAGGGAGCTTAATCCCGGTTTAGAAAAAGATCTTAATAAAACACTCCATCGTGCTCTTGATGCACGAGATATAATGGCTACTTGAATGTGTAAAATTATCAATTATGTGCCTTTACTTTGCTTATTGGTATGTTTTGGTGCGTGTAGTCAAGAGAATGAAGATGTTATCACAGAGCCAACATCAAAAACTCCTGCAAAACACCATTTTGCACCCTTAAGCGAATTTGAAAAAGTGAAATTATCTCAATATCTCAATGATAGTGTTTCCACAAGAGATTTATATGAGAAATCTTGTAAAAATGGTAATAAAGAATCTTGTGATGTGTTCAAATGGACTTATGCACCTTTGTATAAGATTTGGGGAGCAAATGCCCATAAAGCAAGCGAGCAGAAACAAGCTCAAAAAGCCTATATGAACCAACTCATAGATGAATATCGTGCAACCTGTGGCGATGATAGAGATATACTTACACTTATCACAAAGAATTCTTTTACTTCTGAATCCGCCCACCACATCGCACTTAATTGGAAAGACACCAATTATTCGCAATCTTGCGTATCTCTTGCTCATCGCCTCAATGCAGTGGCACATTATGATTTTAGATTCAAAAATCCTCCCTCTTATGCTATAAAAGAGGCGGCGTTAAGCAATTTGAGTGCGTGTTTAAAGCACAATAATATTACCTCTTGCCTTTTTGCACAAAATTTAAGCTTTGCTGGAGGTCCTGATACACTTGCATTCCTCCCACCACTAAATTTAAATATTGCATATTTAGCAAGTGAGCAGGGCAAAATCTTAAGTTTGGAAAGATTAGAGCAAATAGCAGCTCTGCAATCTTTAGATTCGGACACAATCCAAGAGAAACAATATTTTCTATTTAACTTAGCACTTTTATACAAAAATGATTTAAGAAATCTTGAGAGAGCATTTTATAAATCAACAAGAGAGTATCGCGAAGAATGTCTGGAAATTGAATACAAAGCACAAGATGAAGTAATGGCACAAACAACACAAGATTTCATACATATAAGCTGTGAAAAGGGTGAAGAGTGCAGAAATGAGAGTGTATATAGCAGATGGTTTAAACGACATTTTAAGTGCTGTTACTATAATGATAATGGAGTAAAATATCCACTTGAGGACAAGTGTGCTGCTATTTTAGAGCGCACAGAACCACAAGTAAGAGAACTCATAACTTCAACTCTTCCAAAGATAAATGCTGTGTATAAATCATACCAGTTAGCTCTTGAAACAGGTAAGGAATACTTTGCCAAAGCTTGTGAAGCAGGTATGCAGGATCTTTATTGTGAGCGTTTAGAATATCTAAATATAGGCGAGCCCTATTGGGAACTCCCAGAAGAGAGTGTGTGCCCACCAATAAAGCTCCTAGACAAAACTCTACAACCCAATTAATGTTTATGCTGTGTAGGCTGAATATCTTTATTGTCAGCAAGATTTTGCGATGAGACTTTTTCCAAAAAGTTTAGAATCTTTGCAGCGGCTTGCATATATGCCTTTGCACTTTGAGAATCTGGCTCAAAAAATGCAATAGGCTTACCACTATCACCACCCTCACGCACTTTTGGTTCAAGCGGCACTTGAGCAAGTATATGCGTAGAATATTCATTTGCTAGCACTTCGCTTGTGCCTTTACCAAAAATATCATATTCTTTACCACAATCTGGGCAAATAAAACCACTCATATTTTCAATAATCCCCGCAATTGGCACTTTAAGCTTATCAAACATATCTAAACTTCTCGCGCTATCATCAAGGCTTACTTTTTGTGGAGTTGTTACGATAACACCCGCACTCACAGGCACACTTTGAGCAAGAGTAAGCTGTGCATCGCCTGTGCCCGGTGGCATATCAATCACAAGCACATCAAGATTACTCCAAATCACATCTGTAAGCATTTGCTCAATCGCGCGCATAATCATAGGACCCCGCCAAATGAGGCTTTGCCCCTCATCATAAAGCACACCCATACTCATCATTTCAACACCAAAAGCTTTGAGTGGAATAAGCTTTTTTTGACTTTCATCTACTTGAGCCTTATTGGCATTAAGCCCGAGCATTCGCGGAATATTAGGACCATAAATATCTGCATCAAGCAAGCCTACTTTTTTGCCCTGCTGTGCAAGAGCAATTGCAAGATTCACGCTTGAAGTAGATTTTCCCACACCACCTTTACCAGAGCTTACCATTACAAAATGTTTAATATGTGGAGCAAGATTCTTAGTTTTTGGTTGAGGCTGTGGTGCAGGTTTAGGAGAATTGATTTCAAGATGTAAAGTCGCTCCTTGCAATACACTTTCAAGTTTTTGACTTATCTCTTGTCTTAATTTTTCAATTATTTCTTGTGAGCTTGAAGGTATATCTATACGAACTCTTACCTCATTATCGCTTACTTTCACTTCTTTAAGAAAACCAAAACTCACGATGTCTTTTGAAAAATTAGGATAAATCACACTTGATAAAATTTCTGTGATTTGTTCTTGATTTTGTGGCATATTCTATCCTTCCTTTATGTAAAGTATCTGAATGCTTGCTAAAACTCCTGTTTAACAATATCATTTATATCTCAAAGATTTAAGAAATTATAACAATTAATATTTAACCCTTGACTTTGATTGTATCTTCCCTAGAGTTATAAAATATTTGTATAAATAATATGTAATCTATTTAAAATATGTTAAAATTCGCATAAACCCACTTAAATTGGATAGAATTTATGCTTCTTGCGATTTATAGCGTATGTGTATTTATTTTTATCGGTTACATTGCAAAACTTTTGCGGCTTGTAGGAAATAAGCAAAGCGGTATTTTGCTTGGCTTTTTGCTCAATTTTGCACTGCCAGCACAAATCTTTAATGGCACTTATCACGCCGATATTGATAGTGTATTTTTTTCTGTATGTTTGGTAAGCTTTCTTTGCTCTATAAGCGGCGGTTTGGTACTTTTTGCGATTGGCAAAGCTTTAAAATTCAATCGAGATTCTATTATCACAATGAGCTTTATGGGAGCATTTGGCAACACACTTTTTTTAGGACTACCCATTGTTAATGGCGCACTTGGCGAAGCATATGCAAATAAAGTGATTATTTATGACCAAATTGTTACAGGTATTCCTATCGCTTTCCTTGCACCACTTATTCTAAGTCTTGGAGGCAAAGGAAGTTTTCGCCCCAAAGCGATTGCTTTGAGGCTTTTTCAAAGTCCTCTTTTCCTTGCTTTACTCTGTGGCTTAGCACTCAAATTTTTACCTATAAAAATCCCCGATGAACTCTTTCTCCCGCTTAAAAGCCTCGCTCAAACTGCTACTCCCGTGGCACTTTTTGCTATCGGGGTGCAAATGAGTCTTCAATCTATTAAAGAGGAATGGAAGCCAACTTCAATTTTGCTCTTTGGCAAAATGTTTATTGCACCTTTGTTACTTTTTAGTGCCGTAAAGATTGGTTTTAACGAATTTAATGATTTATGGCGTATGGCACTTATTGAAGTTGCTATGCCCCCAGTAGTAAGCGCTGGAGCAATTGTCATTAGAGCAGGATTAAATGCAAGACTTGCTGTAAGCGCTATCGCTTTTGGTATTTTACTTAGTTTTGTGAGTGTACCCCTATGGCTTACTCTCACATAATCTTACATTGAAAGGTGGAACAATGTTTCAAAAATATCTTATCCCTCTGTGTATCGTTACAATCATCTATCTTGTCTCTACGAGTGAGGCTCTTACAAGCGTTACTGCTGGACTTGCAATTTTGCTCTTTGGTATGCTTAGCCTTGGTAATGGCTTTAGAGTGTTTAATGGAGGCTTTTTAGAGAATCTTCTCACTTCATCAACGAATACCTCTATTAAAAGTGTAAGTTTTGGAGCAATAGCTACAGCAATTATGCAAAGTTCCTCTCTTGTTTCTGTGCTTTCTATATCTTTTGTTTCAGCTGCACTCCTTAATCTTTCTCAAGGTATTGGCGTAATGTTTGGGGCAAATCTCGGTAATAGTGCCGGTTCGTGGCTTATTGCAGGAGTAAGCGGTATGAAAATTTCAGCCCTTGCGTTGCCACTCGTTGTAGGCGGTGTATTGTTCAATTTTCAAAATAATAAAACTGCAAAAGGCGTAGGACAAATTTTTATTGGCATTGGATTCTTTTTCTTGGGTGTCTCTTACATTAAAGAAGGCTTTGAAGAATACAAAGAAATCATTGACTTCTCACAATATTCCATAGAAGGCTTAAGAGGAGTGCTCTTTTTCGTAGGACTTGGTGCATTAATGACAGCTATCGTGCAAAGCTCACACGCCACACTCACTATTATCATTGCTGCATTTGCTGCAGGAAGCTTGACTTATGAAAATGCCCTAGCAGCCACACTTGGCACAAGCGTTGGTGGTGTAGTAACTGCAGCAGTAGCCTCACTTAGCACAAATATAGATGGTAAGCGCCTAGCTGCAGCAAATTGTATTTTTAACTTCGGTATTGCCCTACTTGTAATTGCAACATTTGATTATTTTGTATGGGTTAATAGCACATTTGCTTCGCTTCTTGGTTTGGGTGAAGAAAGTGTGTTACGCATTGCTTTGTTTCACACACTCTTTAATCTTGTGGCAGTCGTTATTTTGCTTCCATTAATACCTAAAATAGCTACCATACTTGAAAAATCTATGACACAAAAAGATACTCAAGTAGATAAACCCCTTTATATTAACAGCACAATCGTGCGTTACCCAGATACTGCTTTTATTGCCCTTACTAAAGAAATTGAACATCTCTACCAAAATGCTTTTGAGCTTATTGCGCACTCTTTGGGTTTTTCACGTGCAGATATTACCAGTGATAAAAATATGAGTGAGGTATTAAAAAAAGATGTATGGAAAAAAGAGGATATTGATATTGAAATTTTTTATATCAAAAAAATCAAAGTGCTTTTTAATGCCATACTTGATTTTTCTACACAAGTGCAAGCTCACACGCAAGATGCAGCTTATATTTCCAAATTTGCGCTTCTTACTTCATCTTCGCGGCATATTGTTGAGGCTATAAAAAGTATGGAACTTTTACAACCCAATCTGAAAAAAAATAGTGTATCTAAAAATTCAATTCTCTCAAGCGAATATAATAATCTAAGATTGCATCTTGCTGAACTTTTGCGCAGTATCCAAGAAATAGGATTCGATAGACAAATCCACCCTGAAGAAGCTATTATTAAGCTTAAAGCGCAAAAAAAGACATTCAAAAAAATAGACAAAGATTCTATTGTGCATATAGAATCTATGCTAAGCAAAAAAGAAATTAGTGTCTCTAATAGCACTTCGCTTCTCAATGCAATAGGTTTTAGCCACAATATTGCCAAAGAACTTGCGAATGCAATCATTCAAATCCAAAAAACATATATAGAAAAAGATGAAGTGCCAAATGATATTATAGGAGGCAATGATAATGAATCAAGAGAAGGTCTTGCTGAAAAATAAACGATTTATTCTAAGTTTTATATTTATCGCTATATGCACTATTGTAGGCATTATAGCTTATGTATTCCTGCATCAAAAATACTCTAATCCGCCAAGTTTAGAATCTATTGTGGCTAAATATGACCACCTTAGCCCTACACAATGGGGCGAGAAACTAGAAGGCATTACTTCACTTTTGCCTGATAAAAGTAAGCCTGTTGCATATCTCACATTTGATGCTTGTGGTGGGGCGTATGATAAGGCATTGATTGATTATTTAATAGCTCATAATATTCAAGCCACCTTATTTATTAATGCACGTTGGATTCATAAACACACAGATGATTTTATAAAACTCGCTCAAAATCCGCTTTTTTCTATCCAAAATCACGGCACAAAGCACCTTCCTCTTAGCGTAAATGGCAAATCAATTTATCATATCAAAGGCACAGATTCTGTGAGCGGAGTATATAAAGAGATTATGGATAATGATGAGCTTATTTTTAAACTCACAGGTAAAAAGCCACATTATTTTCGCTCTGGCACAGCATATTATGATGAAATAGCAGTATCCATACTCAAAGATTTGGGTTATAAAATTGGTGGATTTGATGTATTGGGCGATGGTGGAGCAACTTTTTCTAAGCAAAAGATTATCAAACAAGCGCAAAAAGCGCGTAATGGTTCAATTCTTATTTATCATTTCAATAAACCTCAAAGCGATACATTTGCAGGAATTAAAGAAGTGGTGCCTATGCTTTTGGAGAAAGGTTTTTATTTTGGAAAGCTTGAAGAATAAAAGAAAGCCTCTCCCTTAGATAAGGGAAAAGGCTAAAGGCAAGACTTAGTTACCTTTTACGATTGTTGTTGAAGTTGTGTAAAGTCCAAGAATACTCCATATTTTAGTATCTACACTTTTAATTTGTGAGATATTACCAGCTTTTGCTGCTGCATCAACAGAACAATTACCAACACTAACTAAACCAAGAATGTTTGAGCATTTTGCTTGTCCTTGTTTAGAATCTCCACCTGTTGAAGTTGCTGCCACAGGACCTGTCATATCAGAATACAACACACCTGAAGCAAGTCCTGCGGTGCTACCTATTGCACAACCACTAAAAAGTGCTACTGCACCACCAAAACCTAGAGCTAAAACTAGCTTTTTCATATAAACTCCTTAAAGAAATAATGACGCATTGGATTAAATCCTTAATGCTGGAATTTGATTATACAAAAAAAAAAAAAAACAAAAGTCAAGGGTAAATCAATCCTTTTACGCTCAAGGTAAAATTAATAATTTTCTCTCTTTGCTATATACACGCCAAAAATAATAATTACAATGCCACATATTTCATATATACCAAGATGCTCTCCTAAGAACAAAAAGCCCATAAAAGCAGCAATCACAGGAGCAAAAAGCAGTAAAAATGAGGAAGTTTGAGTATTGACTTTGCCCATAATATAATTAAAGAATCCTTGCCCTATTACTTGTCCGCAAAGAGCAATAAGCACCACTATACCCCAATCTTTGGTATCCTTTGGCACTTCAAAACCTTCAAAAATAAGCACTAAAGCTAAAAGCACGATGCTTGAACCCACACAGGCAAAAAGCATAATCTCAAATGTGCCATATTTGCGCCGTAGTGAGTAAATCACACCCAAAAAACAGCTATAACACAACACACTCAAAAATGCCATAAAATCTCCATAAGGTGTTGCCACACTTAGTGCTCCTTTACCACCCATAAGCACAAATACACCAATAATTGCCACAAACCCGCCAAAGAAAAAGCTCTTTTTAATTTTCTCTTTAAAAAAAATAATGCCAATAGGTATAAGAATAAAACACGCAAGAGAAGCAAAAAGATTAACATTTGCTACACTTGTATGCCGCAAAGCAAGGTTGAAAAAAAGCAAATCAAAAGCAAAAAATACACCCGCCACAAACATTAAAGAAATATCTTTCAACGGAATACTAAATATATTATGTTTTAAATGAGCCATAAACCAAAAAATAGGCAAGGCAAGAATGATTCTATAAAATGCCAAATTAAGCGGTGACATATCTGTGAGTTTGACAAGCACACTTGCATAAATAATAAAACATTCTGCCATAAGAGCCACAGCAATAAAAAAAGGTGTATTTTTAGATGGAGACATCATCTATCCTTAAGAGGGTTAAGGGCTATATTATAGCACAAACACCCATACAAATTTATGCTATAATATATTGTTTAAATTGGAGAGGGGTTTATATGGCTTATTCATTTTCAAATTCACATCAACATTTCATATTTTTAATTATTCGCACTTGTCTTTTAACATTTGCACTCTTGCTTCTTTGCACACTAGCTCGTGGTATTATGGTGGCACATTTTTTACCACAAAGTATGTGGGAATCACACTTGAGCGATTTTGGTGCAATGTGGTTTATGGGATTTAAGCTTGATATGCGCAGTATTGGCATTGCTATGCTTGGATTCCTAGCATTAACTTATATTGTAGAAGCGATATATGCTCTTATTGCGCGTATGAGAAATAATTTAACGGGGGGGGGGGCATATAATCTTTGTGATAAAATCCGCCTGATAATCCCACAAATATATGCCTTTTTACTTGGTTTTATCTTTATGGTGGCTGCTATTGTTAATTTTTATTATTTTCGCACTTATGGAAATAAAATTGATGTTTTTATTTTTGGGTTAAAAGATGATGACACACTTGCCATTCTTCAAATTATGTGGCAAGATTATCCCGTCTTGCTTGGTATATGTAGTGCTTTTATTTTCGGATTCTTTACTCTTTATCTCTATAAGATTCCAAGCAAATTTTCATTTCTTAACACAATTACAATTCCCATAACCAAACTTCGCGTTTTTTATCATTTTTTCGCTCACCTTTTACTTATTGTGCTGCTTCTCATTGCTGCGCGTGGCTCACTTGGAACTTTTCCTCTTACAGCAAATAATTACACTATCTCTACATTGCCCATTTTTAATCATCTTGCTACAAATCCACTTCTTGCACTTGATTGGGCATATAAACATTATAAAGCAGATTCTCATTTTGCTCCACCATCACCTCAAAAGGGTGAAGAATTACAAAAAGCACTTTTTCCATTGTTTCATCAAAGTGCAGATTCTGTATTTTTAAAAAATAATCCTCCTCATATCGTGCTTAATCTTATGGAAAGTTTTGGAAGCAATATGCTTGCTTATGATGAAATCCCACATAATGACTTACTTGGAGCTTTACGCAAACATTTTGAAGAAGATTTTGTATTCTATAAATTCCTTTCAAGTACAGATGGCACACTTGGCTCATTTATCGCACTCTTTTTAAATAGCCCTTTTGGAAATATTTCACGCGGGGCTACCAAAAATACCCTCCTCCCCTATAATCCATTTTCTATCTATGCAAATGCAGGATATGAGGTTATTTATATTACTTCTGGCTATGCTTCGTGGCAAGATTTAGGAGATTATGTTAAGATTCAAGGTGCGCACCATATTTATGATGCCCTCTCGCTTATGGAGGTTTTTCCACAGAGCAAAATTGACAAAAACGCTTTTGGCATCCCTGATGAATATGCCTATAAGCTTGCATTTGAATTACTAGAAAATGCACAAAAGCCAACATTTATTGCCATACTTACCACCAGCAATCACCCACCCTATCATCTCCCTCGTCATTACACACCAAAACCTATCACACTTAATGAGAAACTCAAAGCAAAAGCGACAGATGAAGCAAGAAGAAAACTTGAAATTTCTGCTTCGCTCTATCAATATGCTAATGATACTTTCGGACACTTTATGGACAAGATTAAAGATTCTCATTTGGGGAAAAAGACGATTGTTGCCGCAAGCGGAGATCATCGTGTCAGGGATTTTACCAATAATCCAAGCACCGATAAAGCACTCAATCACGCTGTGCCGCTTTATATATATGTGCCACAGGATTATGCACACCATATACACTATGACCCAACTCGTGTAGGTTCACACAAAGACATACTACCAACTCTTTATGAATTAAGTCTTTCAAATACCCAATATATGAGCTTAGGCGGACGAAATATCCTCGCTAAACAAGACAATGAAAGATATGCTTTTGGCTATAATGCAGCTGTTTGGATTGATAAAGAGGGCATTTATCCAATTCCAAGTGATGTGGGCTATAAATGGGAAGATTCTAAAAATGCGTTTGGATTGCTCTCTACTGATACGCAAATACATCTTACACCTTACAAAAAGGCTTTTAGCTCTACTTATAAAGAACTTTTTGATTACTCAATAGCTTGGCGAATTTTTAATCCGCAACTCCACGATGATTCTCGTTAGTTTCCTCAAAACAACGGATTCCAGCAAAACCAAGTAATCCTAACTCCTTAAGAAGTGGGATATGATAATTATTAATACCACCAAGTGCGATAATGCGCGAACGCAAAGATTTCGGAATCTGATAAAAGACTTCCATACCTAATGGTGTGCCTTTATTTGGCGTAGAAAATATTGGACTAAGTGTGCAATAATCTGCCCCACACGCCAAAGCATATGTTACCTCATCTATACTATGCGCGCTATATCCAATGATTTTTTTTTCACCTAAGGCAAGATAAGATTCTCTTAAGGGAGTAATCCAAGAAAGATATATTGACTTTAAATGCACACCTGCAAAGTCTTTTGATAATTGCAATATCTCTTCTGTGTTTTTAAAAGGAATATTGAGCAAAAGAGGTTTATGCAAGAATGATAAAGATTGTGTAAAAGATTCTATCCATTCACTATTTTGATGACGATACATAATCCAATCAACAGACAAAGATTGTATTTTAAGCTGAAGATTCTCAAGATATGCCCCATTAATATGAGGCGTAATAAGAAGTGTAATAAAATCAGTGTTCTTCATCCACGACCACTGCGCCGTGAATATACACATAAGTAAGTATCATAAACACAAAAGCCTGAAGTAATGCCATAAAAGTAAGAATTGCAAAAGGAGCAACAGGCACAATCCAAGGTGCAAGCATTAGCATTACAAGTAAAAACATATCATCGCCTTTAATATTACCAAAAAGACGAAAAGAAAGCGAAATAATGCGCGAAAAATGTGAAATAATTTCTACGGGAAACATAAGCGGAGCAAGCCACCATACAGGACCCATAAAATGCTTAAAATATTTCAATACACCTTGAGCACGGATACCCTCAAAATGATAATAAAAAAATACAACCAATGCTAACACAAGCGTAAAACTCCAGCTTGAAGTAGGAGCCTCAAATCCCGGTATAATCCCTATGGCATTGCCAAAAAATACTAAAAATGCAATGGTTGCAGCAAGCGGAAAATATTTGCGAGCAACTTGCTCACCTACAATATCTTTAGCAAATGAGATAATGCCAGAAATAATAAACTCAAATACATTTTGTATGCCACTTGGAACAACTTGCATTTTATGTGTTGCATATCGTGCAAGAATAAGTAAAATTACTGCTACAAGCAGTGTATGAAAGCCAATGATAAAGTCGTGATTGGGATTAATCAACCCTGCAAAAGTAAAAAGCCTCTCGTCCATAGCAATACCCCTTTATTTATGATGTATTGATTGTGCCCAGTTTTTGGTTAGTTTTACTTTAAACTTTAAAATTTTTATGAAAACTTTTGATTTAAATACCGAATATGCCACAAAAATACCACAAATAAAATCCCCATAGGAAGCAATAATCCTATTTCGGGATATATAAGTCCTGCAACACTTAATTGTGAGAGAGAGAAAAACAACCCCCACACTGCCAATGCACCAATAATACATACAAAACTAATAAAAGTAAGATTTCCATAACGAGGCAATGAGGGAATATAATAAGAAATAATAGCAATACATAATGGCACAAAAAATGGAATCACAAGTAACGCATACAAAATACTACGTATTTTATCAGAACTTACATTTTGTTTGTGTGCAATTCTAAGTGAAGCAATTGCATCAATGACTGAAGCTGTGGGCTTATCTTGCGCAATGGTTTCAAGCACTTTTGAGCTAAAATCTTTGAGAATCTCAATCTCTCCACTTGTAGTTATTTTTAAAGCTTTTTCTCCAAGCGTAAGCGAAGAGGCAATCTCAAGGCTTTTAACATTTTTAAGAATCCAAACATTATTTTCAAAAAAAGCTTCCTGTGCCTCGTGATAATTTTTAAGCTTATGCTCACCATCAAGTGTAAAAACTTTAATTCCCTCTGCTCTTGCTTGCTCATTAAGTAAGGGATAAAGTTTGCGGATAAAAATATATTGATTGTCACTTTTTAAAAGGAGATTTTCACGCGCATTTTGGGTATTTTGTTGATAGATAATGGATTCTGCATATTCTTTTGCATAAGCAAAAGATGTTGTATTAAGCCCAATAAACCCTCCAATAAACACACTTGAAATAACAAGCAAAGGTGCAAGAATTTGCCGCTTAGAATATCCTAAAGCCATAAGTGCTGTTAATTGTGAACTTTTAAGAAATGCCATATAAAACAGAATTGAACACAACACAAGCGATATGGGCAAAGTATAAGTGAGTGCAAATATGCCATTATAAAATAAAAACAAAATCAACAAATTTGCAGAATCTGGCAATTCATCAACATATTTGAGCATATCAATAGCAAGAAAAAAGCCTTCTAAGCCTAAAAAAATAATGAAAAAATATTTAAGATAATATACACCTACAAAACGGAAAATCATTTTTATCCCTGCGTAAATCTTGTATACTGCATTTGTGAGAATTGTGTAGCAAAGGATTCATTATTTTGAGTTTGCGATGGCGTAAGCTTAGGTATTTTGAGAGTAAAATACTGCTGTAGATGAGTAAGAATATGCTCTTTAGGATATTGTGCCATATTACAAAAACTCATAACTGCTTCCTTAGCGTGAGCTATTAATCCTTCAAGTTGCTCTCTTTCTTGTGCATTAAAATCACTTAAAACATACTCTACTACATTTTTATTCGCACTTCGTCCCACACCAAAACGTAATCTAAAATATGTATCTCCCATAAATGAATCAATAGATTTTAAGCCATTATGTCCGCCACTTGAACCACCATATTTAAAACGCATATCACCAAAACCGATATCAATATCATCGTGAATTACGAATGTATGTGTGATATCAAAATACCGCACAAAAGGATTAATTGCCTCCCCGGAGAGATTCATAAAAGTTTGTGGTTTAAGAAAAAAAACTTTGTGAGGACCGATATTTATAGCACCAACTTCCGCATTAAATTTTTTATCAAAAGAAAAATCAAAGTCTAATTCTTTTGATAAAAAATCAAGCACCATAAACCCAATATTGTGCCGAGTATTTTGATATTTGGCACTCGGATTACCAAGTCCTGCGACAAGGAGGCAAGGCATTATTTAGCTTTAATTACCCCAACTACTGCCACAGATGGACGATTCAACACATTTACATTATCAAATTGTGGCAAATCGCGAATAAGGATAGAATCTCCCACATCTAAATCACTTACATCAATCTCATAAGCATTGGGGAGATTTTCAGCAGCACATTTAACACTAATACGTTTTGTAGAAATAAAAAGCACACCTTTATTCTTAAGCCCTTTTGCATTTCCTTTGACAATTACAGGAACTTTATATTTATTTAAAATACCTTTTTGTGCTAAAAGCAAATCCACGTGGATAAGAGTGTTTGTTACAGGGTCTTTTTGATATTCTTGTATCACCACTTCCAAAGTCTTGCCCCCTACTTGCACGGGAAAAATCAAGGTAGTCTTTTGCTTCATTGCTTTAATAAAATCATTAAGCTTAAAGGCACAATGAATATTTTGCTGTCCCTTGCCATAAATATTTGCAATTAGATAACCATCATTCCTCAAAGCCTTTGCTTGAGATTTTGAAATACTCTCTCTAATTTGTCCTTCTAACATTGTATGTCCTTATGTGAAAATTAAGGGTTGCATTATAGCTAAAAACCCTTAAATACACTTGAGTTACTCACCTATATACACTTGTCGTGGTCGTGTGATTCTTGTAGTTGGATCTTTAACGTGCTCTAAAAGCTGCGCACACCAACCCGGCATACGCCCAATAACAAAAATTGGCGTGAAAAGAGAAACAGGAATTTTAAGTGCAGAAAGAATGATACCGGAGTAAAAATCAACATTTGGATAAAGATTTCGCTCTACAAAGTAGCTATCACTTAATGCTACTTCTTCAACCTTATGTGCCAAATCACTTAATCGTGTATTCATTTTAATACCTTTAGCATCAAGGTCATCTTTGAGTTTTTTCAGAATCTTTGCACGCGGGTCATAGTTTTTATACACACGATGTCCAAAGCCCATAAGCCTAAATGGATCATTTTTATCTTTTGCCTTATTGATAAACTTATCAACATTTTTAGCATCGCCAATCTCATTGAGCATATCTAACACTTTTTCATTAGCTCCTCCGTGTGCTGCACCCCACAATGCATTAACACCAGCACTTAATGCTGCATAAGGGTGTGCTCCCGTAGAAGCAACATTGCGCACAGTAGTAGTAGAAGCATTTTGTCCGTGATCAGCGTGAAGCGTAAAAATCTTATCAAGAGCCTCTATTTCTAAAGGAGTGATTTCAACTTCACCCTTAATTGTATGTTTCATTTTACCACCAGGATATGCACGCAACATATAAAGGAAATTTTCAACATATCCACGCGCAACATCAGGATAAATATATGGAATCCCTAAAGAATGTCTATAAGAAAATGCTGCAAGTGTAGGGATTTTAGCAATTGCTCGCCGTGCCATTACTTGACGCTCTTCCTCATTACCCATATCCAAATGGCGGAAATGGAAAGTAGAAAGTGCAGAAAGCGAAGCAGAGAGATTTGCCATAGGGTGTGCGCTATCAGGAAATGCGTTAAAAATATTAATGAGTCCCTCATTCAAAAAACTACGATGCACAAGCTCAATTTCAAATTCCTTGGTTTCTGTCTCATTTTTAGGAACTTCACCTGTAATGAGTAGCTTGCACACATCAGTAAATTGGTATTTTTCTACAATTTTTTCTATTGGAAGCCCTTTATAAAGTAATTCTCCATTTTTGCCATTAATATAGCTAATGGTTGATTTACATCCTGCGGTTGAACCATAACCTGGGTCATAAGAAAAAATATTGGTGCGTTCAAAAAGCTTAGAAAAATCTACAGCCTTTGGTCCTCTTGTGCATTCAATAAGCTCAAACTCAAAACTCTCTTTTGTCTCATTGTTTGTTAAAGTAATGCTAGCCATGTATTCTCCTTTTTTAACAATTTTTAGAATCTATACACTTTTATTATGGCACAAACCTCTTTTAAAAGTCAAAAAAAAATTAAATTTTGTATAAAATTAGCACCAAAAGTGCCAAATCTTACATTTTATTTTCATAATATTTTCAAAAATACCATTTTCTTATTCATTTTTATGAAGTTTTGGTTTTTTTGTATAACTTTGTTTTATATAATATCGTAATCTTATAGAAGCTTAAAATGAGGGAGAAAATATGTCAAAGCATAAAGTTGTTTTAACAGCACAGGATAGAAAAGAACTTACACCTTTGCTCCATATCACAAAAGCTGAACGAGAACTTATGCCTCAAGAGATTCTTGATAAACTTGAAATCCTTGCCAAAGAAAAAGAACAAGAAGAAAATGAATTTCAAGATTTAGAACAAATCATTGAAGAATCATTGCATATTGTAGAATCTCTTGCGCCAAATGCAGACATAACTCATAAAGCACTTAAAAAAAGACATATTAAAGATTATCTTTGGTGGCAGACAAATTATAGAATCTTCCTTGCTCAACGCAAAGCCCAGCGCGCACGCCGCAAATGCTACAAAAATAAATCAAATTAGCTCTTTAAGGCTATGTATCCTTGTTTGCTTGCTTATCCGTATCAAGCAAATCGCTTGTATCAATATCAAAATCAAAAAATTCAGATTCAAAATCTGTATTTGCAATTTTATCATAATGCTGTGTCGCAGCTTTCATATTTTTACCTTCTTGATAGAGCAATCCAAGCGCATATCGTGCCTCAAAATTAGTCGCGGATTCTATCTTTGAGAGTTGCAAGAGGGCCACCGCATTTTCGTGGTGACCTGCCCCCATAGCCGCAATCGCAGCATAAAAACGTGTTTGAGAATCATCTTCGTGCAGATCATCAAGCAATGAATTATAAAATGCGAAAGCTTTTTCAAAATCATTGCTGTAGATATTTGAAAGTGCTAATGCCTGCAAAATACCATTACTTGTGCGAGTTTCTACTACAAGCTTCGCCTCTAGCTCTTCTTGCACGGAACGCAAAGAACCTGTTACAAAGCCTACATAAACATACAATTCACGTGCAAGAGAGGGACCATAATAAATTGAGCGCATATCAAGATTTTTTTCTTTATAAATGATATTCATTTGCAAGGCAAAATCTTTTAAATTGCTGCCAAATCGCTTGCCTAACTCATACATTGTATTTGCCACAACATCTTTTGTATAAATCTTTTTTATCCCCTCAAATGCACTCACAATTTGATTTGCATTCGCAGTATAAATACCATACACAGCATTAAGCGCGTAATAAATAGGCTTTCTATCCTGTAAAGCTTCGCTTTGCATATTATTAAGCCAAGATAGCGAATCTGAAGGAGAATTACCAGTATAACGAAAGAGTGAAAGTAAAAAATTATGTTCAATTTTGCTTGTATAATTAATCTCTGCTAAATCATTAGAAATTGAATTACTAAGACGCGAAGTATCTCTATAAGTGAGTTCTGCACACATTAATGCAAAAATGCCCGACATTGTATCATTACTATCAAGATGATAAGCACGAATAAAATGCAAATACGCATTGTCAAAATCGCTCATCTGTGCATAAAGTAAGCCCACATTATAATGCAAGATTGAATGGTTTGGATAAGCTTTAAGCAAAGATTCCATTGATTTAATGGTTTCTCTAATATCTTGATTAAAGGCTAAAGTGCGCAAATCTTGTGCAATAGAACGATTAATTTGTGAGACTTTTTGTCCCTCTTGTAAGGTGCTTTTAGCACTCTCAATATTGTTTGAGTAAGCATTAAGATTCCCATCTTCAATAATTGCTAAAGCATTTTTTGCATCAAAAACTCTAAAAGGCGCATAATAAAAGAGAATCTTGTAGCCAAGTATTTTATTATGCTCAAAGCGGCGATTCCAAAAATTTTCCTGTGCAAGATTAATATCAAACAAATCATCACGTAATTTGACTTTAATGGGGTAATCGTTAAAAACTTTTGTGTCTTCTTCTTTGGCATTAAGTCGCTCTAAAATGAGTGCGCTTTCTTTAAAATTTCCACTTTTGAGCTCAACAAGCTGTAATGCCATAAGTGCTTGTGCATCTCCTACGTGCGAACCAAGATATTCATATAAATACTGCTTTGCCTGTGTATATTCTCCAAGTCGTGCGTGCAAAAGTGCAATAGCAAAATTATCATCTTTGGTTGCTACCTGTTTGAGTTGAGCAAGCGCATTATATTCATCGCCAAAAACTAAAAATGCCTCTGCAGCCATTTTTTTGCTTTCTTTTGCATAGCTTGTTGAACTTGGATTTAAAAAAGGCGAAAGAGATTCAAAATAAAATCCTTTGTAATATTGCAACAGACCATAGAGATAAGAATAAAGAGGCTGATTTGCTGTGTAATATAAATAACTTGAGCTAATACCCAAATAATACTCATAAAGATTCATATCTCCTAACATATACGCGCTATAAGCAGCATTAAAAGCGCTAACGCTAATATCTTCTCCTGCATTAATTGCTCCATCAAAAGAACTAATTGCTTTTTTATAATCGCCCTCTTTGACTTCAATAACGCCCAAATTATAATAGGCAATAGATTGGGAATACACAGCAATATTTTCAAATAAATTAAGAGCTTCCATCTTATCGCCTTGTGTATAGAGAAGATTCGCTTTTTTTAACATATTTCCAAGCTCCGTATCATCAACTTCTGGACGCTTAGAAGCACCAAGAATTGGTGCTGGCTCAACAATCTTTCGCGAAATAGGTGCAGGTTCTGGCTTTTCTTGCGAAGTATTTTTACTAAGGAGTAGCACAATAATTAATATCAAAAATACCACAATAAGTGCAAAAATAGCAATCACACCAATCATTAAGACTTTATTTTCTTTGAGCATTTGCAAAAAAGGTTGCAAATGCGATTCAAACGTCCCTATGATAGCCTTAATTTTATTTTGCCCAGCAGCAGATTCTGTAGTTTCCTCACTTTGAGAATCTCCCTCATTTGCACCATCTTTACCTTGTGAATCTGGGATTTCTAAGTTATCACCAACATTATTTTCTTGTTCTTCTGCCATAATATCTCACTTTTATAGATACTTTTGTAGCACTTCAGGAATCATTACACTCCCATCTACTTGCTGATAATTTTCCATAATTGCAATAAGTGTGCGTCCTACTGCCAAAGATGAACCATTAAGTGTATGCACAAGGGCATTTTTACCATTTTCTTTGTAACGAATCTTCGCTCTACGAGCTTGAAAATCACGCGTATTTGATATAGAGCTAATCTCACGATAACAATTTTGTCCCGGAAGCCACACTTCAATATCAATGGTATTACTTGCACTAAAGCCCAAATCACCACCACATAACTGCATTAAACGATGTGGAAGCTTAAGCTCACTTAAAATCTCGCTTGCTGTTTGCACCATTTTCTCCTGCATTGCTGCACTTTGGGTTGGGTGAGTAATAGCCACAAGCTCAACTTTATCAAACTGATGTTGGCGTATCATACCCCGCGTATCTCGCCCTGCACTTCCCGCTTCTTTACGAAAACAAGGTGTTTGAGCTGTGAGCATAATAGGTAGTTCCTCACTTGGAATAATACTATCTTGATAGAGATTAGTAAGCGTAATTTCTGAAGTAGAGATAAGATACAAATCGTGCTCACTTTGTTCATCACAAAAATGAGAATCTACTTTAAACATATCTTCTTCAAACTTTGGAAGCTGTCCTGTGCCAAAAAGTGCTCGTGCATTAACAATTACGGGTGTTACAATAGATTCAAAACCTGCTTTTTCATTATAATCTAACATAAAATTAATAAGTGCGCGATTGAGTTTTGCTCCCATTCCACGCAACACACTAAAACGACTTTTAGCAAGTTTTACTCCTGCTTCAAAATCAATCCAACCATTTGCAATACCAAGTTCCCAATGCTCTTTAGGAACAAAATCAAAATGTGGAGGAGAGAGCACTTTTTTAATTTCAACATTATCATTCTCATCCTCACCCTCTGGCGTGGCATCATCAGGTAGATTCGGTATCCCATAAGCAAGTGTTTCTAAATGTGATTCTATCTCTTTTAGCGTAGATTCTAAAGTGCTCATCTTAACTTTATTCTCATCAAGCGCCACTTTAAGTGCTGTAATATCTTTTTGCTCTCTTTTATATTCGCCAAAAAGTTTTGAAGTTTTATTTTGAAAAGCTTGTAACTCTTCAAGCTCCTGTTTGCAGGATTTATATTTAAGAGCCATATCTTTAAGAGCACTCAATGTTTCTTCACTTACTTTTTTAATTGCAAGTCGCGATTTTATTTCATCAAATTGATTTATCAATGCCTTTGTATCAATCATTACTGCTCCACTTTATCTCTAAATAAACTCTAATTTTAACCCAAAAAAGCATTTTTTATTCCTAAAAGGGCAAGCAAGAAACTTGTAAAATTACTAAGTTATTATAAAATGCTATTGTCATTATGCAAGTAGATTCAATAGAGTGAGAACGAGGTAAGTATGTTTGGTGTTGGTATTTTTGAAGTATTAGTTATTTTGATTGTAGCAGTTATTGCACTTGGTCCTAACAAACTCCCGCAAACTATTGTTGATATTGTTAAGTTTTTCCGCGCCGTAAAAAAAACTATGGCAGAAGCAAAAGAGACTTTTGATAAAGAAATTCAACTCTCTGAAATCAAGCAAGAAGCGCTCAAATATAAAGATACCCTTGAAAGTGAAGTTAATAAACTCACAAAAGATATAAGGCTTGATGAGCTACGCGAAATAAGTGTGGATTCTCTCACTAAACCATTGCAAGAGACAAAAGAGGTTCTCTCGGAAGAGGCAAAAAATTTACAATCCACTCTTGAATCTCTTAATAGCGATATAAGCTATGAAAGTTCAGCAGCAGCACAGACACCTACTACCCAAGAATCAATTCCTACAGATTCCACAAGGGAGATTGCATACGCCACACAAAAGCCTCAAAATTCCATAGATTCTATTAATTCTAAGGAAAGTAGTGTAGATTCTCTGCATTCTCCCTCTATAGTAGAATCTACACAATCTTCATCATCAAAGGATTCATAGCTATGCTTGAAGACCTCAAACCACACATACAAGACTTGCGCAAAAGACTTATTATTAGTATTTCTGTATTATTCGCCGCCTTTGTTGTATGCTTTGGTTTTTGGGAAGAAATTTTTCATATTATTAAACTCCCTCTTGTTGAAGTTTTAGGAAGCGAAATAAGGGGTAAATTCATTGCTTCAGGTATGATAGAGGGGATTTTTATTGCAATGAAATCTGCACTTTTTGCTGCTCTTGTTATCTCTACGCCTGTAATTTTTTGGCAGATATGGATTTTTGTCGCTCCAGGCTTATATAAGAACGAAAAAAAAGTAGTGATTCCCTTTGTATTCTTTGGGACAACTATGTTTGCCATCGGTGTAGTATTTTCTTATCTTGGCGTGCTTCCTTTTATTATTAAAAATGTTTTGCTCTTTGGTAATGACCAATTTGAAGCCTATATCACCGCAGAAAATTATTTTACATTTTTTACACGACTTGTTATTGGCTTTGGTATTGCATTTGAATTGCCTGTATTATGCTTTTTTTTGGGAAAAGTAGGTTTAATCACCGATGAAAGCCTAAAGAATTTTTTTAAATATGCGGTGGTTCTTATTTTTATCATTGCTGCCCTTATTGCCCCTCCAGATGTCATTTCACAAGTTCTTTTAGCCATTCCTCTTATGGGACTTTATGGAATCTCTATTATTGTGCTTAAGTTTGTTAATCCAGCACAACCTCAAGATGAGGAAGAAGATGAAGAAGACATTGCTCAAACAGACTTACAAGAAAAACAAGAGGGCAAAGAGAGTTCTTTATGACATATTTTGATCCAAAAATTCAAGAAAGCGACTTTGCTCTCTCTAGTTATGACTATACCTTACCTTTTTCAGCCATAGCACAAAATCCTGCCAATCCTCGCGAGAGGGCAAAATTACTTATCTATCAAAGAGATAGTGGGCGCATTATCCATAGTGATTTTTATCATTTTTGTGATTTTGTGCCAAAAGACACGCTTCTTGTATTTAATGATACTCGCGTGATTAAAGCGAGAATCTACGCCCACAAGCTTGATTGTAACACACAAAAACTAAGTGATAAAACTTTTGAAATTTTTTATCATAAACCCCTGCAATCAACATCTTCTGCGATACCGCTTTTTCTTGTGCAAATCAAAGGACGTGTAAAATGTGGCGATAAACTTCTCATAAATACAGATTCTACAAACCCATTTCTTATTGCCCAAGTCCAAGAATGCCTTGATAATGGATTACGTGTGGTAAGTTTTATGCAAAATGAACACGCACTTGAATATATACAAGTGCTTGATATGCTTGAAAAATATGGACATACCCCTCTTCCACCTTATATTAAACGCGAAGATTCTTGCCAAGATGCCCATTTTTACCAAAGTGTCTTTAGCAAACAACTTGGCTCAATCGCTGCCCCAACTGCTTCATTGCATTTTAGCAAAGAGAGTATAGAGTCTATAAAGGCGCAGTTTGAGACTTGTTTTCTCACATTACATATCGGAGCAGGGACATTTATGAACGTAGAAAGTGCCGATATACGACATCACCTTATACATAAGGAATTTTTCTCTCTCTCACCTCAAAGTGCTGCTGCTATACAAAATGCTCACAAGGTGCTTTGTATTGGCACAACGAGTGCAAGATGTGTAGAATATTATGCAAGATATAAAATTTTACAAGGAGAGTGCGATATTTTCTTATACCCAAGCAAAAGTTTTAAACGTGTGGATTATTTGCTCACAAACTTTCATCTTCCCAAAAGCACTTTAATGATGCTTGTAAGTGCAATGGTAGGGCGAGAGAAATGCCTTGAACTTTATAAACTTGCTTTGGAAAAAGGATATAGATTTTATTCCTATGGAGATGGGATGTTAATACTATGATAGATTTACAAGAGAGACTTCAAAGACACCACATTATGTTGCCTGAAGTGTGCTATAAGCATTTTACTATCTTTGGCGATGAACTGCTGAAATGGAATAAGATTCACAATCTCACAGGCGCGAGCAGCATAGAATCTGTGATGGAAAATATTTTTGATTCACTCTATCCATTAAGATTTATTGATGATTTTACAAGTTGTATGGATATAGGATCAGGTGGAGGATTCCCAGCAATTCCTCTTGCTATCGCTAAACCACAATCGCATTTTATCCTCATTGAGCCGCGTAACAAGCGTTCTTGCTTTTTGCAAAATATCATTATACAATTAGAGCTTAATAATGTGCAAGTGCGTCCTATTCGTATTCAAGATGTGCCAATTGCTGAAGTCAATAATCTTGACCTCATCACTTCGCGTGCGCTTATGGACGCTAAAGAGCTTATTTCACTCTCACGCAAATTTCTTAAAAGTGAGGGATATTTTCTTCTCTATAAAGGCACAAGATTCCGTCAAGAAACACCAAGTATGAGCATAGAGGAATGTTTTACACGAGAAAATCGTATTTACTACTATAAACACAGCCGTGATTTATAAATTTTGTATTTAAATAAAAAGGAGAGAGTATGAAATTTTTACTTATTATCATCACTCTTGCATTACTTGTGTATATACTTATTCGCCCGATTCTTAAAAATAACAAACCTCGCAAAAAACCTAAAGATGAAAGCATTGAGGAAATGCAAGAATGTGCATATTGTGGTGTATATACATCTGCAAATGAAGCATTTTTATCCCAAGGGAAATATTATTGCTCCAAAGAATGTATGCAAAAGGATACGCAATGATTATTATCGGACACCCAGCTATTCCTCACCAACATTTTGTTAAGATTACGAATATAGCAGATATACAAAACACCCATTCTTCTAATATAGTATGGTTTGATACAAGCAAACTCAAAAAAGAGCAAGGCTTTATACTTGGGAAATATTGCTATGAGCATAAGGTAAATTATGCAGTGATGATTTGCTCTATTGATGAACTACTCATTTATGCCAATTTAACACCACAATATCTCATTTTGCATAAAAGCCTACACAACCAAGCTAAAATGTATCAATCTCTTATAGAACATTATTTGCTTGATTGTAAGCTTTTATGCGTGATTAAAACAGATTCACAACTTACAAAAATCGCTCAACTTGGCATTGATGGGGTGATTTTTAAGCAAGTTTTGGATAACATTCACTCCTCATAGAGAGGTGTCCGAGTGGTTGAAGGAGCACGCCTGGAACGCGTGTAAAGTGCAAGCTTTCGAGGGTTCGAATCCCTTCCTCTCTGCCATAGCTCTTACATTTTTTGATAAGTAACTTTATGAAATATATGCCATTTTTTTATCAAGATAACGCACAAGCACAGAAAGACTAAAACAAATCACAAAATACACTCCTGCAATCAATCCAATCATAGCAAGTATTTCTTGAAAACTCGCTAGTTGGGCTAATATAATCTTAGATTGATAAGTAAGCTCTGCTATTTGCAATCCTGCCAAAAATGAAGTATCTTTAAAAGTCGTAATAATCTGCGAAAGCATAGAAGGAATAACTTTTCTAAAGGTTTGAGGCAAAATAATATAAAAAAGTGTAAAAAATTGGCTAAAACCCTGTGAATATGCTGCTTCAAATTGTCCTTTAGGCACAGAGTTAAGCCCGCCGCGAATAATCTCTGCCATAACCGAGCTTGTATAAAGCGAAAAACCAATAGTTCCCCATATTGCAGGTTCAGCTCGTCCAAAAAAACTCGGCAAAACAAAAACAGCAGTAAGCATCCATAAAAGCAAAGGTGTATTTCTAAATACTTCAATATAAATAGCTGCAAGAGAACTTATAATCCTGCCACCATAATTGCGTGTAATTGCTAAAAATGTGCCAAAAATGATAGAAATCACACAAGTTGCTAATGCCACAACAAGCGTTAGATAAAGCCCATCAAGTAAAAAATGAAGATTTGATTGATTAAATACATTTCCCATAATATCTTCCTTATCGCTTTAAGTGAGCAGTTTTAAGTCTATCTTCATAAAACTTCGCAAAATATGCTAAGGGATAGCACACGATAAAATATAAAAATGCCGCAAAAAGATATGCCGGTGCATAATTGCTTGTATCTCCAGCATAACTATCAGCTACATACATAATTTCCCCACCTGCAATAATCAAAAGCACAGAAGTATTTTTAATAAGATTCACTACTTGATTAGTGATTGGAGGCAAGATGATTTTAATAGTTTGAGGCAAAATAATATAACGCATTTGCTGTGTATAAGTAAAGCCCTGTGAAGCAGAGGCTTCAAATTGTCCTTTAGGCACAGCAAGTATCCCGCTACGGACAACTTCACTCACATAAGCGCCGTGATATGCACCCACTCCTAATACACCCACACTAAAAACATCAAGATGGATTCCAAGCGGAGGCAAGGCAAAGTAGAGAAAAAATATCTGTATCACTAAAGGTGTATTTTGAAAAATCTCAACATACATTCGTGTGTAAGCACGAAGAATTGTAATCTTGCTTGTCGCCATAACACCACCAATCGTGCCAAATATAAGTGCTATAAGCAAAGCTAAAATGCTCACACTCAAAGTATAACCAAAGCCAGAAAGAAACTCGTTACTTTGAGCAAGAGTGTCAATAAACTTCCACATCGCAAATGGGCTGGAACTTTCCTCATCATATAAGCCTATATACTCCAAAAATGTGCGTAGATTCTCTACCCAACTTACACTATCCACGATATTACAAGCCCCACTTTTTTGCTAATTCATCAATTTGTGCTTTATTCTTTTTTACAAATGTATCAATAAAAGCCGCGAATTCTTTATCTTTTTTTGGACTTACAATACCATACTCTTGAGGCTCAAAACTATCAGAGAGAATCTCGCTTTTTTTATCAACATAACCTAAAAGAATTGACTTATCAACACTAAAGGCATCAATACGTTTTGCATCAAGTGCAGCTTTTATGCTTGGATAATCTGGAAATTCATTAAATTTCACATTTATGCCTAGTTTTTTTGCTGCAGAGGCAATGGCTCTTTTAGAGGTTGCGGCTTGAGCTACCCCAATAGTTGCATCTTTCATATCTGCAAGTGATTTATAACCCTTTTCTTTAAGCACGAGCAAACCCACAGAATCCTTATAATAGGGTTCAGAAAAGTTATAAGTGCGTTTGCGTTCAGGCGTAATTGTAAAGGTCGCAATCACAACATCTATGCTCCCATTATCAAGCAATGGTCCTCGTGTCTTGGCATTAACTGCAACAAGTTTGAGTTTATTTTCATTGCCTAAAATATGCTTTGCTAGAAGTTTTGCTACATCAATTTCAAAACCCTTAATCTCTTTTGTTTTTTGGTCAAGCAAAGCAAAATGTGGAATATCATTTTTGACACCTACCACAAGCTCATCTTTTTTCTTAATATCTTCCAACATACCTGCATTTGCTTGCAAAGCAAACATACTTAAAAACAAAAATAATCCTGCCACTTTGAGCAATCTTTTCACATTTACACAACTTCTCATAACATCTCCTTACATTGGTTTAATGACTTAAAATTTTTCCCAAGAATGCTTTAGCTCGTTCCGTTTTTGGAGACGCAAAAAATTCTTTAGGCACACTTTCTTCCACAATAGCACCATCTTCCATAAAGATAATTCTATCGCTCACTTCCCTTGCAAAACCCATCTCGTGCGTTACAACAACCATAGTTGTATTGCTTTGATGTGAAATTTCTCGCATAACATCTAAAACCTCTTGTATAGTTTCAGGGTCAAGAGCAGAGGTAGGCTCATCAAAAAGAATATAGGGCTTTTGGGTGCAAAGACTTCTCGCAATCGCTACACGTTGCTGCTGTCCTCCGCTTAGTGTCGCTGGATAAACCTTTGCCTTATCTACAAGTCCTACAACTTCAAGGTATTTATAAGCTAATTCTTGAGCCTCTTTTTTACTTTTACCTCGTAGTTTAATGGGTGCAAGCGTGAGATTTTCAAGCACATTCAAATGTGGATAGAGATTAAAATGCTGAAACACCATTGCACAATATTCTCGACAAATCTTTGTTTTTGTTTTATGATTAAGCGTAATGCCCTCTACAACTACCTCGCCAGAACTCACCTCTTCAAGCCCATTCATACATCGAATAGTCGTGCTCTTGCCGCTCCCACTTGGTCCAATGATAACAAGCTTCTCGCCATCCTTAATTGTCAAATTAATATCCTTTAATACGTGATGACGACCATAAAATTTATTCACATTTTTTAATTCAATCACATTCAACCCTTATGTAAAATATACAACAAACGACTTTAACATAAAAAATGTAAATAATGCCAAACAACAATAAATACCTCGTTGATAAAAAGTAGCAGATTCTTTAATAAAATTGTTAAATTAAGTTGCCCACATTTTTTCCACAAACCATTTATCAATGGGCATTTTTCTAAGAATCTTAAAGCTTCTATTCTGCCAATGCTTCCTCTGCCTTTTTTACGCCATTTTTCCATAGTGTATGCCTGTGTAAAATGTAGTTTGCACTCACTTTTCCACTAAACATTCCACTAAGCAAAGGACGATTTGCTTTAAAGATAAAAGCAGCTAAATGCCCGATAATTGCTAAAATCATCAAAAACATTCCCAAATTATGCAGCTGCGTAACCCAAAACATTGTCCCCTCACTTAGATTAAATCCTGCTAGGTTTTTATAAGTTTTAATCATTCCAGTAACAACCAAAAGCAAAATCACCATCGCAATTCCCACATAAGCAAGTCTTTGCTCGGGCAAATATTTCTCACTTGGTGGCTCCTCTCCCTTAAACAACATCGCCTTAATCACAGCAATGCTTTTACCAAAATCGCCCTTTTTAGGGAGTATATCAAACTCCTTTCGCCCAAAGTGAAACATCAAATGGAATCCCACAAAGAATAATAAAGCAATCGCAAACACATAATGCACAACTAAAGAGATAGAATAATCCCCGCTCCAAGCCATTAAAGGCAATTCATTGAGCATATAACGCTTACTGATTGGCATTTGCAAGATTCCGCTAAAAATAAGCCCAAAAATACTTATTGCAACACCCCAATGCACGATTCTATTTTGCGCACTTTGTCTTTGTATTTTTGCCTCTTTCATTTTCCCTCCTTTTTATCGGTTCTATTTGCCATTGCCACAGCAATACCTCCTGCTATTACCCCCGCAACAGGAGCTAAAAGCACACTTTTAATCAAAGCAGAATCCTCACTCACAAAGTTTTTAATTGCAAGATTCATATGGGGAATCCCCATTTTTTGTGGTTGTTCTTGTGTGAAATTGTGTTTTTTGTTTAAAGATTCTTGGATTTGCTCAAACGACACTGGCGAGACATAAAATGTAGAAGTGCCACCATTTTGCGTATCCCCATAGATATAAGTCCCCTCTTTGTCTCCCTTATACGCTTTTTGCAATGCCTTAGCTTTGGTAAGTATTTCCTCTCTATCTCCAAAGATTATGGCTTTTTTGGGGCATTGCACCTCACAAGCTGGTTTTTGATTCTTGGCGAGTAAATCCGCGCAGCTATCGCATTTATACATTGCTCCTCCCCCTGCAAGTTTGGGCGCTATTTTCAAATAGATTCCAACTCCTGCTTGTCTTTGTGGAATCCCCCAAGGGCATACATCTCTACATTTTGCACCGCCAAAGCAATATTCATCATCAATTTTTACCGCGCCATTAGAATCCTTAGAAATCACGCCAAAGGGGCAGAGCTTCTGGCAAGTCGGATCATCGCAGTGCATACAACGTCTAGGCACATATATGTCTCTATCCTCAACCTTTAGAGATTCCACATAAGTCCAATTATAAGGGGTTAAACGCTTAGTATTTGCTCTATCTTTGGAATAATCCTCATAGACTTTTCGCGGAAAATAATACGGAATCTCCGCTATTGGCTCGGGAAAATTTGTCGTATTTTTTGCTTTACAAGCCTCAACACAAGCGGGAATCTCCCTATCTCTGCACCCATCGCACAATCCCAAATCTATAATGGAAGCCATTTTATATTGTGGTTGCTTAGAATCTGTGGATTGTGCCGCATTAACGCTCACAGCACTCACACTTGCCACGCCTAGAAATTTTAAAAAATTCCTACGCGATGTATTTGTCTGATTGTTTTGATTGGTTTCTTCCATAATTTTAACCTTGATTTAGCCTTAAAAATATGGAAGTATATAAAATTGCAAAGAAAATAAAAGTGATATTATCACATTTGCACTAAGCCCTACCCAAACATTCCATTAAAGTCATTTTCAATTTGAGTATATCTAGTGTGGCTGCAATTTGTCCGCAATGATGCGTAGCGTAGTAAAGCAACGAAATAGAAAAAGCAATATAAATCTAAGCTATTATAAACAATATTTAATGTATCTTTAATGAGTTTTAATAGATGGAGGTTTGTAGATGAGGATTCTTGGTTTTGATATAGGCATTACAAGCATTGGTTGGGCATATGTAGAGAGCAATGAGCTTAAAGATTGTGGGGTGAGAATCTTTACCAAAGCAGAGAATCCAAAAAATGGCGATTCGCTTGCCGCACCGCGCAGAGAAGCACGAGGAGCTAGGAGGAGACTAGCAAGGAGAAAGGCTAGACTCAATGCGATTAAAAGGCTGCTTTGCAAAGAATTTGAGTTGAATTTAAACGATTATCTTGCAAATGATGGGGAATTACCAAAAGCATACCAAACAAGCAAAGACACCAAAAGCCCCTATGAGCTATACACTGCTTTCCATTGGATTATTTTTGCTTTTTGCTCTATTGCCTCAAGTCTTTCAAATCGGCAAATGTTGCCCATTTAGAATCTCGTGGTGGGCGATTAGTTTCCCTTTGGCTGCAATGTGTATTGCAAGCTTTAATATTGCAGAATCTATCGCTTCAAAATCCTCTGCTCTAAGTGGTGGAGCAATATTCTTTTCTGCACTCTCTAGTATGCTCTTAATTGCTGTAACACTTACTTTTATATGGCTACTTGTACGCACATTGAGAGGAATTATCAAAGGTGAGTTAAAAAATCTTGCCTAAACTTTAAAGCTTAGAATTTATCATTGAAGTTTTCAGAAAATTCTGCTGAGAGTGAGAAATTGTGCTTGTCAAAGGGCGGGAGAAAAGGAAATGATAATTTTATGTTATAATTTAAAGCTAAAGACCTCTTAAGGAAAGCAATGCGACGCAAAGATTTTGATTGTAAAGATTCTAAGTTGATTGCGGAATTTTTAAACCAAATAGAGTTTGGCACACTCGTAATACCTGATAGTATCCCTTATGCTGTGCCACTTAGCTTTTGCTATGAGGATTCTAAAATTTATCTGCACGGAGCAAAGGCTGGACGCAAATACGCACTTTTAAAGCAAAATCCCAAAGTTGCCTTTAGTGCAGCAAAGCCTTATGCTTATATCCCCTCATACTTTTTACATCACACGATGATTCCCACGCAATTTTTCTTTTCTATCTTTTTAGAAGGACAATTTTGCGTGGTAGAAGACTTGGTAGAGAAAAAGCATATTTTAACGCGCCTTGTTCAAAAATATGAGCCAAATAATCAAACAATGGATATGGAGAAAGGGCAATTTATCGGTCAAGAAAAAGGTGTATTTGTAGGAAAAATCCTTGTGGAATCTTTAACTGCAAAAGCGAAATTTGGACAGAATCTTAAGCAAGAGGATTGGGAGGAAATTGTGCAGGATTTAAGCAATCGTGGAGATAGACTAGATACACAAACGATAGAGCAAATGAAGAAATTTTCACCTCAAAGGCTTATTAATCCCTAAGCTTTGCCTGATGCCAAAATCCTTTGTCGTGCAGAGTTTGACAATTAAATCCGCAATGCTTTTGCGAGAGATTTTCCCACTTGGATTTTTAAAGGCTTCGCCCTTTTGCGTCAGCTCATAGTCTATCTCATCAGCGTTGCTAAACCACTGCGCTCGGATAATCGTGTAATCAAGCGGGGAAGATTCTATAATCTTTACTTCCTCTCTGTGCGGCGCGATATAGTTTGCAATGCACCTTAGCTCACTCTCTGGAATCTCTTGGTATTGCCCATTATACACGCCAAAGGAAGTTATCCACACAAGCCTTTTAAGCCCCACTTGCTGCATAGAATCTATAATTACTCTTGCCATTTGCGGCGTGTCTGTGCCATAAAGATTCGCATAGACGACATTGACATCACTCATTGCCTTTTTGAGCGCATTTTCATCAAGTGCATTACCCTCCACTACTTCCACACGCGCACTTTTGAGGTGGGAAAGTCGCTTTGAGTTTCGTAAATAAAGTTTCAAATCTACATTGGTATTTTGTAAAAACATCGTAGTAGCTACCCTTGCGACACTCCCATTCGCACCGATAATCAGCACTTTGAGCCTTTCATCTTTGCCTTGTGTGCTTTGGGATTTCACATTTTGTGCGAAAAGTGGATAAGACACATAAGCCGTGAATGCCACTGCTCCTGCAAGTTGTGCTAGATTCTTTAAAAAGTCTCTACGATTTGTCATTATTGCTCCTTTGTTAGAATCTAAAACGCGTAACCTTGCGCTTACTAAAGCTCTATTTGCCAAAAACCTTTTTCAAATGCGCCTCATAGTCTTTAATATATTGTTCCACTTGCGGATTTTTGACGACATCATTACAGATAAAGCTCGGCAAAGCCTGCATTCCCATAAACTCGTGTGCTTTGTGTAAATGCAAATACACGCCATCTACGCCAACGCCCTCAAAAAATCCATTTTTTTCTGTGAAAGCCTCAATCGGAGCATTCCAAGTGAGAGAAAACATATATTTTTTGTCTTTCAAAAGTCCGCCTGTGCCATAGCCTTGAGTTGGATTATTACTATGCCGCCCATCACTTGTAAAAAACTTCCCAGCCCCAGCAATACCTATCTCATCAATATATTTTTTCACAATCCACGGCTCACCCATCCACCAACCGGGCATTTGATAGATGATTGCATCACTTTGAAGCCATTTTTGCACCTCTACTTGCTCCTCATAACCCTTATCAATATGCGTTTGCAAAATCTCAAAGCCAAGATTCTCTAAAGTCTGCTTTGCGACATCGTGCAAAGTTTGGCTAAGCCTCCCACCAGAGCCTCCAAAGACTTTGCCACCATTTAAAAGTAAAATTTTTTTCATTTGTTCTCCTTAAAATAGATTTTGAAATTATAAAGCCTGATACTAAGTGTTTGTCAAGGGATTTTGCTTAATTCCCATTGCTTATTTATTTCACTTCCCACCAAACACAGGAAAATATGAATGCTCACCATAATCCTTAAAGGTAAGCTTTTTAAGCGTTTGTAAATCCGCCTTTGAGAATGTGAAATCCACCTGCGCATTCTCTGCTATATATTTGGGAGTTTTGCTCTTTGGCAAAGAAACAAGTCCTAACTCTAAAGTATAGCGGATACAAATTTGCGCAGGGCTGACATTGTATTTTTTTGCTAACTCTATCACGCGAGGGTCTTTCAAAAGCTCTCCGTGCGCAATAGGCGAATATGCTTCTGCGAGGATATTTTGCTTTTTGCAATAATCCAACAATGTAAAAGGCGTGTTGCCAATATGGCATAGAATCTGATTTGCTGCGGGTTTAGTTTTGCAGTTTTTGAGGATATTTTCTAAGTCTTTTTGCAAAAAGTTACTTACACCAATAGAACGCACCTTACCCGCCTTTTGCGCGTCCTCTAGTGCGTTATAGACTTCTACATTTTCTTTAAAATAATCGCCCTTTCTAAAACTATTCCAAGGCTGTGGGCTGTGGATAAGCATTAAATCAATGAAATCTAGCTTCATCGTTTTTAAAGAAGTATCTATGGAAGCACTCGCGCTTTTATAATCTTTATATTCTGCACGAATCTTGCTTGTGATAAAAAGTTCCTCTCGCTTGATTTTGCTTTTTCTCACCGCCTCGCCCACACCTCTTTCATTGCCATAGGCTTGTGCAGTGTCAATGTGGCGATAACCCACCTTAAAAGCCTCTCGCACCGCCGCTTCTACCACATTATCATCAATACGCCAAGTCCCAAGCCCAAGTTTTGGAATCTTATTGCCATTATTGAGCGTGAAAAATTCATTTAAAATCACTTGAGTTTTATTGTTTTTAGCCAAATTTTGCGCTCCTTGTAAAAGATTTGGTATGAATGCCGCACTTACACCTGCTAAGCTTAGCATTGCGGAAGTTTTCAGAAAATCTCGCCGAGAGTGAGAAATTGTATTTTGCATTTTTACTCCTTGTCAAATGGATAAAATCTAAAAATAGATTGCGTAATTATACAGCCTGATACTAAGTGTTTGTCAAGGGATTGGAGAGGGAAAATCTATAAAGGTTACTTACCAAAAAATAAAAATGCTAGATTCTAAAGCTAGAGTAAATCAAAAACTTTTACAACCACGCATAAAATTTGCAAGGCAAGGACTCCCAAGCACATTGCTTAATGCGTTATTGCAAAACACATCTCCCACTTGCACATTGATTGATAAAACGACTAAGGGGCATATTGCGAGTTCCTCTCCTATCTTCCCCCTCACCGCTACAATTATTATTAGATACAAATGCATTAATGGGATTAGGATAAATCTCACGCAAACGCAAGGAATAAAGCATATATAAGTTGAGTGTGCCATTGCGCGTAACGACATTGTATGCCTCTCTTAAATTATGTGCAAAAGAATTGGATAATGCCCGCTCATATCCCTCATAGTTCATATTTGTTAAGTTAGTTGGGATAAATTGGATTCCATCACCTGTCCTTAGCACAGGCATTCCGTGTCCATTGAAGCTACCATCTCGTGCGACATAATACATCTGCACCACCCATAAAGTCCCAGCAGGTTGTTGAAACAAATCTCTCAACGCACTTCTTATTGTAACATCACTTGTGGCAAACTCTGAAGAGAGCCAAAAATGTCCGGGAAAAAGGCTTAAGGCAATGGCTCTATACATCTGTGCTGCGTATGCAAACACAGCAGAGCGAGATAAGCCCGGTGGAGTATTAGAGGCACGATATTGTTCAAGCGAAGCAGCAAGCATTGGATAACGCGCACGAAAAGAAGTAAAAGGATTACGTCCAAAAGCTGTATCAAAGAAAAAGCCTCCAGATTCTAGCGGAGTAGCGGTATATTCATTCATTTCAGCAATCATTTGATAGCTATGCAATAAACACACGCCACAATCTCCAGCTCTTTCTAAGACGCCATCGGTTGTCGTTGCAATCTGCCATAATCGCTTTTTCCACTCTTGCGTTAAGACAAAGCTAGGGGGTAATTTTACACTTGCTTTTAGATTCTTTGCATAAGAGCCATTTGCAGGGCAAGTGGGGAGAGAATCTGAAAGATTTGCATTTTTAAATCTTTCCCAATCTTGCATATCGTGTCTAAATTGAAAATAGGAAGTCTGCCCCTCATTTGTATCTTTAGCTAAATAATCTGCCTTAGCGGTATAAGGCACACCCCAATTTGAGCCATATTTGGTAACGCGTAAAAAATTGCCTAAATAATCCTTAAGCATTGCGCTATCATTATCCGCAAACATAAAAAGTTTCCAATTTTGCGCATTTAATTTAGATGGTGCTGCTTTATTTTCTCGCAAATTTTGCTGCAAACATTCTTCCCAACTCGCCCAATTCCAATCTTGCTTTGCATTCTGCTTAGAAGTAAGACAAAACATCTTTGCACTTGCTGAATCATATTGTGCGATAATGCCATTTTCAAGGTTGAAATAAAGCTCTTGCGGGTCATTTTTAATCGATTCGTTATTACGCAAATAATATACATCAAAACCTTGAGGGCTAATGAATTTCCAGGCGATAAAGCCCTTTTGCATTAAGGGTGCAGGAGTGGCTATTGTATCAAGCCATTCTTGCATATTATGGAGGATAAGATTAGATTGCGCACCTTTAGATTGGCTTTTTTGCAGAGTAAGGAATCCATTGGCAATACGAACCACAAATCGCAAATCAGGAGTATATAGCATATTGTCTTTGATTGTGAAACTTTGCGTTTTATCATCAATAACGCAAGGTCTTAAGATGAGTCGCTTACCTTGATTATACTTTTCATTTTCTGCACTTAAACACACCCAACCATCGCGAAGTTTCCACGCTATGCGGCTAAAGACATCATAACGCGCATCTATTGCTTCTTCGCAATCACTTACACTCACATAACCCTCAGAGTTTGTAAAGACTGGCGTGAGACACTGCGTCAACGAATCAGGCTTACTTACAAAGGCAATGGGTCTGTCTTTGGGCTTATTGGCAAGCTTTTGGGAGACTTGCTTAGGATTTTCAAGCGCAAGAGCAGTATAAAAGGGCACACAAAGGCTAAAAAAGAAGAAAACAAAGGCATATAAGCGTGAAACTAAGCTTTTCATATATATCCTTTTGGGGTATCTAACTTGTGTTTATTATAGCAGTTTTGGCTGAATATAAAATTTCTACCTGCCTATAAATGCCCTTAAGATGTAGAAACTTGTTATTGCTTTATGTGGCTATTTCTCATACCCCTCAATGCTTTTTAGCACCCTTGCAGGGTTGCCTCCAACAATCACATTTGGAGGAACATCTTTAGTTACCACGCTTCCAGCAGCAATCACAGAGTTTTGCCCAATGGTTACACCCGGACAAATAGTTGCATTAATCCCTATCCATACCCTATCTTTTATCACAATGGGTTTGCAAAAAGTCGCTTGGCGATTGTAGGGATTAAAATCGTGATTAATCGTTGTGAGGCAGACTTTGGGTGCGATAAACACATCATCACCGATTGTGATGCCGCCCCTATCCATAAAGGTGCAAGCTTGATTCATAAAGAAATTTTTGCCCACCTTAATATTTTTGCCAAAATCCACATAAAAAGGCGGGATAATCCAAGTGCTACAATCCACCTCTTTGCCAATGATTTGCGAAAACAGCTCCTGCACGCGCTCGGCGCTATGATGTCCGCTATTTAGCTCACTTGTAAGCCTAATCGTCTCTAAAATAATCTCTTTAATCCTCTCAAACTCTGGGTCATTCATATCTATAAGCTCCCCACCCAAATCCCGCGTGAAAATATCGCGATTTGTGCTAGGTGTGGGTGTGCTACGAAGCGAAAAAGTTGGTTTCATAGTTTCTCCCTAAAATATAAAAATTCTTTTGTGTTGCTTCTTTATTATTTTCTCCTCTCCTTAAAAACTTTTTTAGCTACAAACACCGCATTAAGCACCTTTGGAAATCCTGTGTAAGGAATGCACTGCATCAAGCATTCAATAATTTTTTCCTTGCTTATGCCAACATTTAAAGCCGCATTGATATGCACTTCAAGCTGTGCTTCGCAGCCTCCTGCTGTGAGCAAACTAGAAAGCGTAATCATCTCTCGCTCTTGCAGATTAAGCTCACCTCGCGTATAAATATCGCCAAAGGCAAATTCTATAATAAAGCGTCCCAAATCAGGTGCAATATCCTCTAGTGAGCTGATGACTTTACTCCCCGCCTCTCCATCAATGCTTTGAAGTTGTTTTAAACCTTTTTCAAATCGTGTTTGCATTCTCTCTCCTTGTTTGATTTGTATTTGTTGATGATGTGTTTTAGCAAATGCTTGCGTGCCAAGCACTCCTAATCCTCCTGCAATAATGAGTGAATCTTTTAGCACCTTACGCCTTTTAAAATCTTGATTTTTCATTTTTGCTCCTTCACCTGTTCTTTCAAAACCCTTTTGCACTCGCTAAAGCTAGAATGCCGATAATCCACTCCATTTTCAATCAAATCTGTATAAAGCTGCTCTTTGTATTCAAGCATTGCGATATTTTCTTTAGCTTTTGCAAGTTGGGCGAGATTCTTTTTCTTTTGCGCTTGAATGATTTTTAATCGCTCTTTTAATGTTTCATCGCCCTTATCACACAAATCTTTGTAATATTTAAGCTCTTTAATACTCATTCCAAGCTCACGATAAAGGTTAATCCAACAGAGCCAATCAATATCTTTTGGATTAAAAAGCCGTGTGCCGTTTTTGTCCTTATAAATGCGTGGAAAAAGTCCCTTATCTAGCCAAAAGCGAATCTTGCGTGAGGGAATGCCGCTTTTATGCTCTGCTTCTAAAATGGTGAAATTCATCTCATCTCCTTTTAAAGTTTTTAACCAAGTTTTTGAGGCTTATAAAATGACATTATAAATCCTAACACTTAGTGTTTGTCAAGGGGTTGGAGAGAAATTGTAGAAAAATATTTGCTTTTATGAGGTGAGATTAGCCTTTTTCCTCTAAGCGACAGATATTGCCAAATCCAGCGACAGGCACACCAAGAGCGCGGATAAGCCTTGACCAATAATTCACCTGTGCAATGGTTGAGGCAATAATCACAATGCCACGTTCAGAAAAATGTTCTTTGAGACTACAAACAATCTCTTTTGAAATAAAAACAGGCGTATTTGTCGCCATTTCTACGTATTGTAAGATAATCCTTTCTTTTTCACTAAAAGTATGATAAGTGTAATTTTTATCAGCTATTGCATTGATTTCATCGAGTTTTAATCCAAATTTTTCATACTCAAAGGCATTCATATCAATACAAAATGGACAAGCCACCAGCATAGAAACCTGCACACGAATGATTTTTAGAATCCGCTTATTAATCTCTGCATCATCGTGAGCTACAAGGCTTTCTAAAACTGCAGAACTCACCGCTGCCTTAGGATACCAAGTCAAAAGTTTAGCGATGAGCACTTCTTTCTTGACGCTTTTTTGCGCTAAATAAACGGCTATTTTTAGCAAAAATGGCATTTTTTTGGGTGGCTCTATATAAGCCTTATCTTTATCTTTGAAAAAGTTATTCTCATCATTGATTGTAAAGCGCATACTTCCTCCTTAACACAAAATATATGTGATATTATAGAATCTTACACTTAGTATTTATTAAGGGGATTTGGTAAAATGTAGAGTGAGAAAAACAGCAAATCTTGCTTAAGATAATAAGAGTAATTGAGATTTTTCAAAGTGCTTAATGCAGTTTAAGCACTCTATTTTACCCTCCCAAGCAATCTCCAAACACCTAAGCTTAAAGCAAGGCTTATAAGCCCCAATATTCCCAAAGTGTAAGAAAAAGATTGCAGATAAATAGAGGGTGCATTTGCTGAAATCAGCGGATTCTCAACCGCACTAAGATTTCCACTTGCGATACTTTCCACAATGGGATACACAGAATCTTCACTATCCAAAAGATAGGAGAGATTTGCGGTAATAAACACCACCATAAGTGCGCCATAGAGGCTTACTCCCACCGCTTCAGAGCCTAAACGCAAGGAATTAAGCACTCCTGCGCCTAAGCCACTTTTAGCAGATTCTACACTCCCAAGAGCCAATCCATCAATCGCCCCTGCGTGTAATCCCATACCACAGCCAATAACAAAAAGCACTAAAAGCGTCATTAGCTGAAGCGTAACACCGCTTAGAGTATGCAAGATGATTAAAAGTGCAAAGATTCCTAAGCTCATCATCAAAGACATTGCAAGGGCAAGAGCTTTAGAATCTACCCCTTTGTTTAGCATTTTTCCTGCAAGAATTGGACAAAATAGCATAGGCGTAGTGAGGGAGAGCATAAAAAGCCCAGAAAAAGAGGCAGAGAATCCAAAGTTTATAGAGAGAAAAGTAGGAAAATAAGTGAGTAATACGACAAAGCTAAATCCAGCAATCACTGCTACAAGGCTAAATCCAAAAAACGAAGCATTTTTAAGCACTTCAAAGTCTAAAAGCGGTTGAGGAATGTGCAGGGTAGGATTTGGTGTAATATTTTTATAGTGCAAACTTCTCTGATGCACCCCAAAAACTATCCCTACAATGAGACAAAAGGCTAATATTCCAAGTGTTTGAGGCTCTTTGAAAGCGTGGATTTTGGTGATAAAAAGCATAAAGCTTGACATAAAAGCGATAAAGAGAAGTGCACCCATTTTATCAAACTTAAAGGCTTTTTGTTGTTTTTGTGGGTCTTTTGGCAACATAGGTGAAAGGAGCAAAACAACCCCAAGTGTGAGAAAATGAAAGACAAAAATCGCCCTCCACGCAAAAAGATCAATGAGGAATCCACTTAATGTGGGTCCTAAGGTAATGCCAAGCCCTGCGGTTGTGCCAAAAAATGCAAAGGCTTTCACTCGTTCCTTGTCTTCAAAAGTGCGGATTAAAATAGCACTTCCACACGCAAAAACACTTGCCCCACCAATCCCCGCTAAGGCTCTACCCACATCAAGCCAAAGTAGGCTAGGAGCGAGAAATGAGAGTATTGAGCCTAAAAGATAGGTTGCCACCCCAGCAATAAGACAAGTTTTTGCACCTAATCTATCACTTATAGCACCCCAAATGAGCGTAAAACACGCAAAAAATAGATTAAAGCTATTCACAACCCATTGTAAGAGCGTGGTATCACTTCCAATATCCTCTGCGATATAGGGTAAGGCAATAGCTGTGCCAGAAATAGAGCTAGGCACGACAAATACAGCAAGTAGAATAGTAAAAAGAATGAGATTCATTGGGTCTCCTTGATTTTAGCCTTTTTAATGTAATAAATAATATTACAACTAGTAATAGAGGAAGTATAAAGCAGTTTTGTTATAATGTCAAGTATTACAATACAATCTTGTGCTACAATACCACAAATCAATCAAAGGAATCTTATGCAAATCCCCTCACGCTTTAGTATTGCTATCCATATCTGTTTGTGTTTGGAGTTTTTCAATGAGGATTCAGGGTTCAATGCAAATACAGACAAAACACATTGCAAAAAGATGACAAGCGAGGCTTTAGCGGATTCTGTGGGAGTGAATAGCGTGATTATCCGCAATATCCTTGCTCAACTTAAATCTGCGGGGTTAATAAATGTAGCAAGAGGCAGTGGCGGGAGTGTATTGAGTAAAAAACCACAAGAAATAAGCCTTTTAGATATTTTTAATGCAGTGCAGTCTATGGGTGGCAAAGAGACTAATGGCAAAAATCGGCTTTTTAAGTTTCACGCTAATCCTAATGAGCTTTGCCCTTTGGGTAAAAACATTCATCTTATTTTAGATTCATCTTTTGAAAAAGCACAAATTACTTTAGAATCTTATCTTTCAAAAGTAAAATTAAGCAATTTATTGAAAAAATTGCAAAACTTGCCATTGTGATAAAGTTTGCAAAAGTTTTGATGAAGCACTCTACGCATTTTTCGTGTGATTTTTGTATATTTGCCCCTTTCAAGATAAAATAATAGTATAAATCCTTACACTTAGTATTTGTCAAGGGGCAAATAAGATTTAAAATCTACAGCCCCACGCTCTTTGCCGCATCGCTATTGGGTGCGTATCTATCCCCTATGATGACAATCTTGCTTAATTCCTTATTGATTTCTTTTAGCTCGTTAAGGCTAAAGTGCAATAAACTTGCGTTAAGATTCTCCTCTAGTCTGTGGATTTTCGTGGTTTCAGGGATTGGAATGACAAAGCTTTTGTTAGAGAGAATCCACGCTAAGGCGACTTGTGCGACACTTGCTGGTTTGCCATTAATGCTTTTACTCTGCGCTACCTTTTTGATAAACTCAATCACACTTTGATTTGCCTCTAGGGCTTCTTTGGTGTAACGTGGCATAGACGCGCGGAAATCAAGCGTTTTGTGAAAAGTCGTGTTTTTATTAAAGCTTCCACCTAAAAATCCTCTATCAAGCGGAGAATAAGCGACAATCGTGATTCCTAGCTTTTGGCAAGTATCCATTATGCCATTTTGCTCTAATTCACGGAATGCCATAGAGTATTGACTCTGCATTGCCACAGGGGCAAAGACTTTGTGCGCCCTCTCTATTGTCTTAATCCCTGCTTCGCCTAACGCCCACGCTTTGATTTTGCCCATTTTGACTAAATCTTTCATCGTCCCTGCCACTTCCTCAATAGGCGTGTCAATATCCACTCTATGCTGCGTGTAGAGGTCAATACAATCCCTTTTTAAACGTTTCAAGCTCCCATCAACTGCGCGCATAATAGACTTGCGACTAGAATCTAGCTGTTGTTTGCCAAAGGGATAGTAAAAGCCAAATTTGGTATTGATGACGATTTTGTCTTTATAACCTTTCAAAGCCTCGCCCAAAAGCTCCTCATTGGTATGTGGTCCATACACTTCAGCGGTATCAAAGAATGTATATCCCAAATCCACCGCTTTATGCAGCAGCTTTATCATTTCTTTTTTATCCCTTGTAGGTCCGTGATTGGCACTCATTCCCATACAACCTAAGCCAATCGCGGAGACTTTGAAATCGCCAATTTTTCTTTGTAGAATTACACGATTCTTTGTATTTGTGCTCTCTTTGCGTGCTTGAGTAGATTCTTTAGAATCTTTTGCAAACGCACTAGAGCTAAAAAATGCCATTGTAGCAAGTGCTGCACTTGTTTTTAAAAACTCTCGTCTTGAAGCTTTTGCTGATTTTTCTTTCATTGTATTTCCTTGTATGTTTGCTATCATTTATTTCCCTATTACTACAACGGCGCAATCTCATCAAGCGCACTTAGGGCGTTTAAGCTTCTAGGGTAGCCGATGTAAGGCACAAGTGCGGTGATGACAGAGATGAGTTTGCCTCTATCATTTCCCACTCTTATATTTCCTGCGATATGCGCCCTCACTTGAGAATCTGCCCCGCCCATTGAGAGGATATACACAAAGGTTAAAAGCTCCCTAAACTTTAGAGGAAGCCCACCGCGCGTGTAATAATCCCCAAAGCAATTCGCACTTAAAAAGGTGCGGATATGTTGATAATCCTTTGGTGCTGCGGCATTGCCTTTGTCAATCGCCTCACCAAAAAGTGCGCGTTGGGTTTCTAGCCCTTTTTCTCTCCTTTGAGCGTATTCTACCCTGCCTTGAGATTCCAAAGGAAGCGCAATTCCAAGTTGTGCAAAGATTTCATTGGTGGCATTAATAAAATCTAGCACTTTCCCCATACCCACATAAGGCGTGGCTTGGTAGAGAATTTCCTTAATTGCCACAGGTTCAACGCCATTTTTCAAAGCTGCGTTGAGAATTGCCTTAAACTCACTCAAAGCAGGAATAGCTACAAGTGAGGCAAGAGTAATCATCAAGCCTTCTTTTAGCTCAAGCTTGGATTCACTTGGCACCTCATCAAAGGCAAAATTCACATAATTACTAAAAAACTCGGGGTCGCTTTTGCTTAGTGGCACATCGGTGCTGCCAAAAAGCTTTTCAAAGGTTTGCTTGGCTTTTGGGGTTAGATTAGTTTTCATTGTGTCTCCTTGAATGTGTTGTGTTTGCGTGTTTGAAGTCTTAGAATCACACGCACTTAAGGCAAATCCGCTAAGGCTCACTAGACTTGCAACTGCGCCAAACTTTGCAGAGGTTTTGAGAAACTCCCTGCGCTCTAATAACTCTTTGTACTCTTGCATTCTTTCTCCTAAATAATAAACTTAATATTTGAAAATCTCATTTTCTCATCTTGCCCTCTGCCTCCTTGATATAGCCCTCATATTCTGTATCGCTTAAAAGCTCTAGCCAAGTAACATTCTTGCCATTTTTCTCGTGCGTAAGGGCGATATGCACGCCCTTTTCTTTCAAGCCTGCTCCGTGCCAATGCTCTACATCAGGCGGACAAAGCACCACATCACCAACCTTTGCGATTTGTGTAATACCTGCTTTTGTGCCCGTATAAATCGTGCCTTGTGTAACTATAAGCGTCTGTCCTGCAGGGTGAGTATGCCACGCTGTCCTAGCCTTTGGGCTAAAGGTAACCTCCCCACCTCCATAAGGGCGATAATCTCCGCTTTTAAAAAGTGTTTTGACACTCACTTCACCGCTAAAGATTTTAGAATCTCCTTTAAATCCTCCAAGACTGCCACTTTTAACCACTTCTTGTGTTTTTTGCATTTTTGCCTCCTTTGTATAAGCGATATTCACGCAACCTAAAGCCGCTACCAAAGCAATAGCAATGAGTTTTTGCATTTTTTCTCCTTATGATTTTAAAATACATTTGACATTATAAAGCCTGACACTTGGTGTTTGTCAAGGGGAATATTAAAATTTATCATAAAAGATTTTGTTATAATCACAGCATAAGGATTGATAATCGCAGAGGAAACAAGGGGTGCAATGTCGGCTTGGAATAAATCACCACAACCACACAAAGATGAAATCATTTATGAGTTTAAGTATAGTTTTCCAAAGGGGTGGTTTTATCGTGTAGAGAGATTAATGATAAAATTAGTTTTTTGGGTCGGTTGTTTGTTTGCTCTTTTGATGTTGCAATACCAAATAGAATCTACACTCAACTTTATAACCTCTAATTTAATAATGCTACAAAATATTGAGATATTAGACTATATTATTCTTGCTTGTTTGTGTTTTATTATTTATATCATTCCTTGTCTTTTACTCTTTCTTTTTATTTGTGCTTGTATTAATATCCTTTTCTTATGTCCTTATCATTCTATCACCTTAACACACAAAGGTGTATATATCAAATATGCTCCCCTCTTTTTTCCATATTATCAATACAAATTTTATGCTTATGGGAATTTTTCATTTCATAGTTATTTTGGTGGAAAGATTTTTTGGGCAGTAAGAGTTTGTGATGATATAAGCAAAAATTATAAATTCTTTGATTTTAAGCACTCACATACAATACCCTTTTTAGAATATGTGGGAATGCAGTATGAACAAGAAATCATTAGAATCTTGCGCGAAAAAACACAAGAAGCCCTAAAGAAACAAGGCAAGGCAGAAATATATAATGTGAATGATAGAATTAAAAATATCCAAAAGGGGTAAAAATGAATGGTAATTGGAATAAATCACCACAACCACACAAAGATGAAATCATTTATGAGTTTAAGTATAGTTTTCCAAAGGGGTGGGGAGATAGGGTAGAGCGAATCATAGACAGGATTAATTGGTTTCTTGTTTTGCTGTCATCTTTATTGTTTTTATGTGCTTTTTATGATGGCATTTTTTATCCAACGATAAAGCCTATTTTTGCATCACATTTCAATATGCAAACATTGCTTGGAATATTTGTATTATTGTTTGTATTTTTTATCTTGCAACTCCCTCTCATCACTATGATAGTCTTTAGTCTGCACACTTTTATTTTACAACCCCACAATACTTTTGTCCTTACTTCTGATGGTATTTACATCAATGCTACACGTGGGATTTTATTATGGAAAACAAAACAATTCTATCCGTATGGGACATTTTCGTTAATGGCGCAGAATATTTGGGGGCTTGGTTTCTCTCAATCCTCTTTGGCGATAAAAATTTGTGATGATATAGATAAAAAGTATAAATTATTTGATTTTAAACACTCAAAGTTTTTTACTTTTGCAATCAATGGCGAAAATGATATTGAAGAATTCTTGCAAATCCTAAGAGAAAAAACGCAAGAAGCCTTACAAAGACAAGGCAGAGCAGAAAAATATAACCTTAAAGAAAAAATTAAAGATATAGATATAAAGGAGTGGTAATGCAAACAGATTCTAAGCAAATGCCTCAACAACCACACAAAGATGAAATCATTTATGAGTTTAAGTATAGTTTTCCTAAGGGAAAATTTAATCGTTTTGAGCGGATAGTAGATAGAATAGCGACAATCATTGTGTTTTATTTCTCACTTTTGATTTTAACAAGGCTTTATAATTATAGTGCAATCTATGATACGATGATTCTAATCTTTAGTTATCCTACATATTTGAGCTTAGAAAATTGGCTTGTTTTGGGGTTATATAGTATTTGCTTTCCTGCACCTTTTTTATTGGTTTTATGGAGCTTTAATGGGCTCTTTTTTCGTCAAAGAAATGCTATTTGGCTTACTAATGAGGGAATGTATATACGCTCTAGTGGTTTTTTAAAGCTATGGTATCAGCATAGATTCTATAAATATGGGGAATTTGGGTTTTATGTAAATTGGGTATCAAGTGCTATCTATACGGGTTCGTGGGTAATAAGAATAAATGATATAAATACACAATATCGCCACTACTTTCATAATCTTTCAAACAAAGAATCTAAAGTTTATGTGATAGTTGATAATGATGAGCAAGATATGAAAAAACTCCTTGAAATCCTAAGAGAAAAAACACAAGAAGCCTTAGAGAAACAAGGCAAAGCAAATCAATATGATTTGCGTGAGAAAATTAAACCTATAAAAAAAAGAAGAGGCTTGCAAGAGGAGGAGCAAAAATGAATGGCAATTGGAGCAATTTTCCCTATATGAATGATTCAGATTATTTCCAAAGAGAAAAGATAAAGCAAGAGGAGGAGCAAAGAAAGTTTCTCTATCGTAATGAAAAAATAGTATTTTATCAAATCGGGGATACTTTAGAAATTATGGTGCAAGGCATACATTTTAGAGGCAATGGCTCGGATATTGGTATGGGGGTGATTGGGAGTATATTTGCTGCAATCAGTGAGGGGATAGAACAACTATACAAAAAAGGTTATATTAGTCAAGCTTCTAAGAAGTTTAGCAAATGGACATTTATCCTAGAGGGATATTCTCTTGTGTTTGTGTATAATCAAGGCACAAAAGAATGGTATAGAGGATTGGCAAGTGTTGGGTATGAAGTGATTGTGTATGGCATTACTGCTTCTATTATAGGCTTAATAAGTGCTTCTTGGTGGCTTGCCCTCATCATTGCAGCATTCATTGCCTTTATAGCTGCTCTTTTTGCAACCTCAAAATGGGGTAAAAGCGCATTAGAATTGATTTCAGAGAAAATACAGGAGCTTGCAGAAACCATTAAAGCCAACCTAGAAAAGGCAAAAGCATTTTTTGAGGCAAACGAGCAAGACTACTACAAGCCCTTTAGAAATAAAGATTTTATGAAAAATCTCTGTGAGGATTTGACTTGTAAGGATTTCAGTGAGCAGAGTTTGCGCGATTTACTCGCATATAGCGGCTATAAGAGAGATAATAATGAGTGGCAAACCTTTGTCTATTATCATACTCGCTTAAGTCTGCAAGATATATTTGATAGAGAAAATGGCACATTCAAAGCAAGCTATAAAGCAATGCGTGATACTGCTTTTGAAAGAGGAGTTGAATCTCAAAAAGAAGCACGACTTACCTACAATGCAAGCAAGCCAAAAATAACTTCTGTGTAGCAAAGATTTCATCTTGCTTAGAATCTCCTCTCCTCAAAAACTTTTTATTTCTTTTTATCCTTGTCTTTCACTTTGTCTCCTTGCTTTTTATGAGAATCTGCCCTCTAAGCATTAAAAATATAATGCTTAAAACCACCAAGCACACTGCCGCTAAAACTGCAAAGCGTGAGCCATTGAGTGAGATAAACAGCCCACAAAGCGAAGTGCCAAGCGTGATACCGATATTTGCAGCACTGATGAAAAGTCCATTTGCGAGTTCCTTTGCCTCTGGGATAGGCGAGGTTACGACAAATTGCGCCATATTATTACCAATCCCCGCAAAGATGCCAAGAATGATGAGAATCACACTTGCACCCCAAACATTGCCCCCACCAAAAAAGAGTGCGTTATATAACACAATGAGGCTTAAAGGCACGATTCTTAAAGTCGCATTGGGCGCACTCACAAGGCTTTTACCCGCAATGAAATTGCCGATGACATTGCTTAGCCCATAGATAAGCAAAAGCGCGCTAATGAGATTAAAAGAAACCTGCGTGAAATGGAGCAAAAACTCACTCATATAGCTATAAAAGCCAAACATTGCTCCATTTAGGAGCATTACAACAATGACAGAAACCCACACTATGGGCTTTGCTAATACCTTGAATTGCTCGTTTTGTGGAGCTTTTTGCTCTTGCTTTTGATTTGGGATAAATAAAAGTGTGGCAAGGAGGCTTAGAGCGTTAAGCGCACCAAAAAAGATAAAAGACATTTCAAGGCTTGTATTGCTTGCGATAAAGCTAGTAAGCGGCACCCCAAGCGTCATACCCGCAGAGACAGCGATAAAAATCTTTGCGATTGCCTTTGGGGATTCGTTGTGTGGGACAGAATCCGCTGCCATACTAAAGGCAAAGGCGCAAAAGATAGGGTGAAAAAATGCTGGAATTGCACGCAAGATAAGCAACACAATAAAATTTGTGCAAAAGGCTGCCAAAAACGAGCTAACGCTAAAGATAAGCAGGCAAAATAGCAAAACTTTTTTCGCGTCATACTTCGTCAAAAGCGGGGGTAAAATCGGTGCGACAAGCGCAACAATGAGTGCAAAAATACTCACAACCCACCCCGCGTCTGCGACACTCACATTATAGACTTCCGCCACGATAGGCAGCACACCCATCATTCCAAGCTCCATACTCAAAAGCGCAAATACACCAAGCATTAGCGTAGGAAGCAAAAGAGGATTTGTTTTTATCATTTAGATTCCTTTGTTTGAAATAATAAAATTGACATTATAAAGCCTGATACTTGGTGTTTGTCAAGGGGTTGGAGAAAAAATATATTAAAATTATGAAGCAAATCTTGCGCTACTAATCTAGCTAAAAGCCAAGTAAATATAAACCTCGTAGCTCTTTAGCCCCAAGCGAAGCTAAAGATTCCAAGCTAACTAAAATTTATGATAGTGCCTTTAATCCCACGACAGAGATAATAATAAGTGCGATGAAAAAGAGTTTTTTTGCACTTTTACTTTCTTTAAAAAACACCACGCCCACAAGCACGCCTCCAGCTGCGCCAATGCCTGTCCATATCGCATAGGCTGTCGCCATCGCAATGCCCTGCATAGCCATTGATAGCAGAGCAAAGCTTAGCATAAACTGCACCAAAAGCCCAAGCAAAAAGATTTTTCGCCCACTTAGGGAGTATTTTTTCATCGTAATTACGCCTATGATTTCCATACAACCAGCCATTATGAGATACACCCAACTCATTTTGCCTCCTTGATAGAATCTTGCACGATTTCATCAATTCCCAAATCGTGTGAGAGCGTTTCTGCAAGTTTTTCTCCTTGAGATTCCTCTGTCTTATCTGCTGAAAGCTTTAGCCCCACCACGCCAAGAAGTAAGGTCGCGATAAAGAGGATTTTAAGAGGTGAGAAAGGCTCACCAAAGATAAGGATTTCAGCAAGTGTAATGCCCGCTGTGCCAATCCCCACAAACACGCTATAAGCAATACCAATCTCTAAGACTTTTATCGCTAGAATCATACTTACAAAGGATATGAGAATCCCAATTCCTGTGAGTGTGTAAAAAAAGAGATTATCGGAATATTTTAACCCACTCGCCCAAAAGCATTCTACAATGCCACCAAAAAGCACCAATCCCCACGCGAGATTGTGGGTAAGTTTGATATTTTTCATTTGTTTCCTTTGTTTTATTTTATATGTTTTATTTTATACATTTTATGGGTTTAAAAAGCCAAAGCCCATAAATGTGATTAGAATTTATGTGAAATGATTAAACAAAAGAAATAGGGGTTAAAGCGAGGAGGTAGCAAAAATATAGACTAAAAGAAACCACGAGAAAAACCCATAGCCACAATCCCATATCATTGCTTATCCCTCCGTTTTAAGAATCTTAAATTTGTGGCATTATAGCATAAAAGCTATATCTCTCTTGCACTGCCCCGCACAACACTTGTATATTTAATGGTTTGAAAAAAGTTTAAGAAACTTATCTTTATCTACCCAAACATTCCATTAAAGTCATTTTCAATTTTGCGTATATCTAGCGCAGCGGCAATTTGTCCGCGATGATGTGTGGCGTGGTTTAAAAGTGCGAGGATAAAAAATCCACGAGATTTTTTAAACTCTACACCCGGAAAGGCAAATGTTTCAATACTTTTGAAATCCTCTATAGATTCTATTAATTCTATGATTTTGCTATCCACTTTGGCACGCAACGCTTCAAATGCACCCATATCCTCATAGAATGCGCTTTTTAGCCTGTGCATACCCTCATAAATCGCACTTTGTAACTTACCCTCTTCTAGGTTAAGAGTTTGCAAAATCTCCTCCACACCCTCTAATGGTTTGGAAGCAAAGGCACTAAACCTCCCCAAAACAAGCTCTATATCTTCGCAAAGAATATGCTCTGCTGTTTGCATCACACTCCCAAAATACAACCCACAATCCTTATACAACTCTTCCTTTGAGCATTTCTTAAAAGTCGCAAACATATTTTCATTGGCAAGTTGATTGTATTGCGCCTGAAGCAATAAAGTCTCTTTCATTCTATTTCCTTTTGCATAAAATCTGTGCCATTATATCATTTAGAATCTATAATTCAATGAGGCTTATTCTTTGGCACATTTTAATCTCTCCACTAGAAAGCAGTTTGATAAGTGCAGTCGCATAAGTGCTATAAGACACTCTACTTTCACCTTTTGCATTGACTTTAAATTCCTCGCCTATTAACTCATAATTTTGCGATTTACCTTCATAAAAAAGTGCTGCGGGGCTGACATAGAGCCAATCGAGATTGCTTTTGCGCACAAACTCAAGCTTTCTTTTATGCAAACTTTTAAGGATTAATAGTTTTTGCCTCAACTAAAGGAGGGAGAATGAGCATAAGTTTATACAAATTTATGGTTAATATTTTATCTACACTACAAGGAGTAATGCCAATGCCCCTTCCTGAAGGTAAGCGAGGGTTAAAAAACACCGAAATACATTCTGTTTTATCCAAAACAAAAGAACGAATTTGCACCGCAGAACTTGTTGTAGGAATAATTGTAAATACGGTTTCAAAATTTTTACTTTTTAAATCCTCTTCACAATTTTTAAGCGCAAAAAATCCGCTTTCATCAATCCCTAGGCACGACTTTGGATCATCTGCATTAACAAATTGCATAGCCCCTAAATTAAACTTATCAAAAGGATCACTTTTGCGGATCTGCTCATCAAGATCAACTTGCTTGAGATTCCAATTTGGTTTTCTATAATCTGGAGCAAGCAAATCTCCTGTTGCAAGGCTTCTTAGAGAAAATGGTGCAGTAAAATCTGGTAAATCTTCAGGACCACCTCCATATACAAAGCTTGAGATTAAAATGAATAATAAAGTAAATTTTTTCATTGATGCCTCCTAAAATCGTCCAAAATGCACAGGTGAATGGTCAGATGAGAGGTGTGCGCGTATATTTGCTGCCATAAGTATTGCTGCAATTTGCGGCAATACTATAGTGGAACGAGAAGGGCTTGATCTACCTACTACCGCATAATCAAGTGTTCTATTTGTTCCTCTAGAGCTAAAATGTGTAGCAGAGTTTGGAGCAGTAATACGGATATGATTAGCGATTCTTGTATCTAGCCCTGATTGCAAGAGCGCTGGATCGCGATTAAAATCTCCAGCGATAAGCCAATTTATTTGTGGCATATTAATAAAATTATCGTGCACAGCTGTAACTAAAGCAGGTGCATCACCACCTCCACTTGCTAAAGCGTGAATATTAAAAAACACATCATTGCCGATACGAATACCAATAGCTGGACGCGATGCCTCTGTAGCAACAACATTTTGATGCACTACAAGAACTTCATCAGCTCTTCTATCAGAAACTATGGCGAGATTCACCCTTCTTGCTCCCACATCTAGAGGAGCATAATAGATATAAACTGTATTTGGTCTAGAATAAGTTCCAAGTTCCCACGTAAACTCCTCTACAGGTGTACCACCGGGCTGAACCATTCTACCTGTTCTTCTCGCTGAAGCAGGTATAGCGCCAGCCTCTTGCACCATAAGAATATTAGCAGGATTATCTCCTGTGATGAGTTGTCTCACACTTATATTCCATTTACTCTCAGTATTTGCTGAAGAACCTTGTAGATTCCAAGTGCTTACTCTATAATCTTCAAGATTGGCTAAAGCAAAGGTAAAACTCATTAAAAAGCATAATAGTATTCTCATTTTTACTCCTTAATATTGATTATTTAATGAAAAAAATAGGCTCTGGTTCTAGTGCCACAGGGGTAATATACCATTGTTGGTCAAGGTTAGAACTCGTCGCACATTTTGTTAAATAAATACTATAGTATGTCGTTGTTCGCACAGTTGGTGTTTGCAAACAAGTTTTTGCACTCACACTTTGAATTTGTATGGCTTGATTGTCAAAAAAGTTGAGATTCCATAATTGTGCTTGATTTTTACTATCGCATATATCGTGAATCACACCATTTCCGTAAGCCTGAAGACAAGTACCTTCTTGCATATTTTTAATTATCACTTGCCCATTTGAAAAACTTATAATACGCCAAAATTTTGCTCTGCCAAACTCAAAACTATCAATAGGCGTATATCCCCATACCCAATTTCTTGGCTTAAGCGCCCAAAGTGTTAAAAGACCTCCCGATGAAGACATAATTGATATAGGATTAGAAACATTTTTATCTATTTTTGATGCATTTGCATCAGGAATCCTAACAGGAATTTCACGCCCTTCCATTTCCATCAACATTGCTCTTGATTTTTCACCTGGTATTCGTTCATTAGGTGGAGGCGTTGGACTTAATCCTATACCCAAATCTTTTTCAGTCTTAGACGAATGCTTAGGCTGATGAACCTTTGGTGTTGAAGAACACGCTGCAAACAAAAGAGTTATTAAGAGAAAAAATAAAAGTCTCATTGTTATATCCTTTGTAAAATAAATTGATTAAATACACTCAATAGCAGTCTATAACCAAAAGTTAAATACTTAAACATTTTAAACATTAATGTAAATAAGAATCTAAATTTATATATTAAAATTAAATAAAAAAGTTTATTTAATTTATTCTATAAGATAGAGCTAAATACTTTAATTTTGCTATTTATTTTCATAAAGAGCCTGATATATTTATATTTGGCAAAACTGCTTTATTCAAATGTATTTATATCATATATTAAAATGATTAATAATGCAAAAATTTTTATTTTTATTAAAAATTTATCATTTTTAATCTTTTTTTAATTGCTCCTTAACTATTTGCGCTCATTTGTTCTAAACGGATAATCACTTATTTAGCAGTGGGTGAGTGAAGCGGTATAATCGTATAAAAGCTTTTTTATCTTGCTTTTTAAATCGTTTATGTAAATCATTTTTTGTGATTTCCTCATAAACTTCATTCCAAACATATTGATTGCTTTTTACATAAAATAAGATTCTATCTTTGACATTCCCATAGGCTTTGCGTTTAAAGTTTTTAGGATTACATTTAATGCGCGTAATATCATTGATAAAATGCTCCCTTCCAAAAATCTCATCACATAAGATTTTGACATAGTGTCCCACCTTATCATCAAGCGGTCCTATTTGGCGATTCGTTTCTTTTGATTGCACTCTTGTCGCGCCTTAGATAAGCAATATAAAAATCTTTAATAAGAAACAAATCAAAATCAAGTAAGGATTCTATAATTTTTTCTTGCTCATTGACACTAAAGGCTTTTTCAAACCTATTCCATTTGATAGAATCTATTTCTCTTATATTGTCTGGACTTATAGGATATACTCTAAAAAGCTACTCTCAAAATAATCCTTTTGATTTGCAAGTTCTATGGTTTGAACTAAAAAATAATTCATAACACTTCCCCTCACTCCCACTCAATCGTCCCTGGCGGTTTGCTTGTGATATCATACACCACGCGGTTAATGCCCTCTACTTCGTTGATGATTCTATTACTTACGCCCTCTAAAAAATCGTGAGGCAAATGCGCAAAAGTTGCGGTCATTCCGTCAATCGCTTCCACCGCTCTTACACAAATCGTATTATCATAAGTGCGATTATCGCCCATTACACCCACACTCCGCACATTGAGCAGCACACAAAACGCCTGCCATACCTTATCATAATAGCTTTGTTTGTGTAGCTCGTCTATAAAGATAGAATCCGCCTCACGCAGCAAATCCAAATCTGCCTTATTCACCTCTCCCATAATGCGAATGGCTAGCCCGGGTCCGGGGAATGGGTGGCGCATTAGCATAGATTCAGGCATTCCAAGCTCTCGCCCTAATGCCCTTACTTCGTCCTTAAATAGCTCTCGTAATGGCTCAATCAGCTCAAACTTCATCCATTCAGGTAACCCACCGACATTATGATGAGACTTTATCGTCTTAGAGGGACCCTTCACACTCACAGATTCTATCACATCAGGGTAGAGTGTGCCTTGCGCGAGGAACTTTATCTCACCTTTTGTATTATGCTTTTTCGCCTCTTTTTCAAACACTTCAATGAAAGTCTCGCCGATAATTTTACGCTTAATCTCGGGGTCAAGCACACCCTTAAGGCGGCTTAAAAATAACTCACTTGCGTCCGCAGTAATCAGGGGCACTTTGAGATTTTCTTTAAATATTTTCTCCACTGCCTCTCTCTCGCCTTTGCGCAAAAGTCCGGTATCAACAAACACTGGAATAAGATTCTCCCCAATGGCGCGATATAAAAGTGCAGCGACAACGGAGCTATCTACCCCACCACTCACCGCACACAACACTTTACTCGTTGTCTCTTTGGTGATTTTAAGAGAGTTTGCTACTCCACTTCTGTCATTACCCTCAAGGTAACTCCCTCGTGTCGCACCTTCACAACTCTTAAAATCCCTCAAAGATACTGCCGAACCTGAATCTGCACTAGATTCTAAATGACTTTGCCCTTTAATGTCGCTAGATTCTGTATGTTGAGAATCCACAATTCTAGTATTTGCGGTGTGGCTGTGTAAGTTTTTTGGATTTTTTGTAAGGTTAGCGGACTTAGTGTTCGTGCCCTGCGAAAAATCCAAAATCTTATCGCATTGCATACCCAAAGATGAATTGCACTTAAAGCACGAGGTAAGATGGTCATTCACCATTCCAATACTCTGCATCATCGCATACATAGTCGTAGTGCCGACAAACTTAAACCCGCGCTTTTTCAAATCCTTAGCGATTTTATCCGATAGCGGCGTGGAAGCGGGTAAATCCGCAATGCTTTCAAAGGCATTGATAATCGGCTTACCTCCCACAAAGCCCCAAATATATTTATCAAAGCTCCCAAACTCCCTTTGCACCGCCATAAATGCCTTAGCATTGATAATCGCTGCTTCTATTTTGGCACGATTCCTAATAATCCCCTCATTTCGCATTAGCTCTTTGATTTTGTCCTCATCATAGTTGGCTACAATGTGAGGGTCAAAGTCATCAAATGCCACCCTAAAAGCCTCGCGTTTTTTAAGAATCGTAATCCAAGAAAGTCCCGCTTGAAAGCCCTCTAGCACAAGATGTTCAAAGAGCTTTTTATCCTCGTGCAGTGGTTCGCCCCACTCTGTGTCGTGGTAGTCCTCATAGAGCTTACGCGCCGCCTCGTCCTTATCGGTAGCCCAAGCGCAACGCACCTTTTCACGCACACCCTCATTTGAATCTTGCGCCTCAAGCCCCAAAGACTTTTGCAAACTCTCACGCGCAATGCTTAGAGGGATAAGTTCGGGTGAAAATGCACCAGCACTCCCCGCAGGGATAGGCTTTTTTCCTGTTTTTGCAAACCCCAAAGCCTGATAGAATCCTAAAGCCCACTCAAGACTATTAACCTTTATCACTTCAAATGCACCTAAATACCGCATAAATGCCTCTTTGAGCAGTGCCTTGCCCACACCCTTTCTAAAGGCTTTTGGAACGACAAAAAGCATTGCAATTTCATTTTTTTCTATCTCAATAAAACCTAACCATTCTTCATTTTTTTGCGCTATAAGTAAATTTTTAGATTTTAATATAGCCTCCCGTATTTCCTCTCTCATACCCGCAATTTCATTTTCGCTTAAATCTTTGTGTGTAGCCCTTGCACCTTCCTCCCAGATTTCAACAAGTCTTTGTATGGTTTGTGCTTTGCCAATGTGCTTAAAGGCTTCTTGAATCTGCATAAAACTCATAGGATTTTCACAATGTGCCTTGCCTCCATAGACGATACGGCGCAATTTTTCAATCTCATTTTGCGCGAAATGACGCATATTCCAGCAAGTATTTGCACCGCAAATCCCTACTGCAAAGTTTTGCAACATTTGCCCACCACATTCACTATGCACAACTTCAGGGTGAAACTGCAGGGCATAAATCTTGCGTTTAGAATCCGCAATCGCGCAATAATGAGTATTTCCAGACTTTGCAAGCTCTCTAAATCCTTGCGGGATAGATTCTACCTTGTCCGCGTGGCTCATCCACACGATAGAATCTTGCTTTATGCCTTTAAAAAGTGAGCAAGATTTAAAACCTTGCGTGGCGTTATTTTTGGATTCTTGCCATACTTTTTTTTCAAGCCTAAAGACAAGATGACTGATTTTTTTGCCCTTATAAGGTTTAGGATATTCCCCCACTTTTTGCATTTCAAGCCTTTTTGCTACCTTGATTGAAGCGGTATTATCCTCTTTGATGAGACAATACACTTCCTCCAATCCCAAAGTTTCAAAGCCATATTTTACGCACATTCTAGCCACTTCGCTTCCATAGCCTTTGCCCCAAAAATCGCGGTGCAAAAGATAGCCGATTTCTACAATTTTTTGAGTTTTGCCCTTTAGACTTATCTCCGTATGATTTAGCCCCGCATTGCCGATAATTGCGCCGCTTTGCTTCTCTATAATCGCCCAGATTCCAAAGCCATATTGTTGATAATGCGCTAATTGCTTATCCAGCCATTCTTGGCTCTGCTTTTTGCTAAAGCCCTGCCCCCACGCATACATTGTTTCCTTATCACTCACAATTTTATGCAATGCCGCAAAATCTGCCTGTGTATAAGGGCGCAAAAAGACGCGCTCGCTCTCGCACACAAAAGCATTTGCCACAGAATCGCTAGTTCCTCTTTCAAGTGCTTTTTTTAATATCGCTTTGCTCACCTTTAAATGCACGATGGGGAAGTCTCTCCCTGCGGAATCTTTTTCACTCATTCCTACTTTTTCAAAGCCCAAAGACTTATAAAATGCCAAACCTTGCGTGTTTTGTTCATTGCAATCTACTAAAATGTAAGGATAGTCTTTCAAATATCGCTCCAACGCCTCTTTGAGTAGTGCTTTGCCTATACCTTTTCTAAAGACACTCGATGCGACAAAAAGCATTTCAATCTTATTCTTTTCCACACCGATAAAGCCCAAAAAATCCTTTTTATCTGTCGCAGTGATGATGTTTTGGGAGCTTTGCAATGCCGCTTTGACTTCTAGCCTAATCTCTGCAATGTGTTGCTTAGTTAAAAAAATATGGCTTGCTTGCACAGAATCTTCCCATAAATCAAGCAGGGCTGTGAGCATTTGAGGAAACTTGTGATGAGAAAAAATATCAAAAGAGAGCGTCATTGGTGCTTGTATGCCTTGAGAAGCACCTTGAAATGCGAAACAAGAAGAATCTTTAGAATCTTGAGAAGATTCCATAATCTCTAGCACCGCCTTGCCAAATTCTTGCGCGTCCGCCTTGATAACGCGTCCGCCAAAATGTTGGGCGATGAGCTGCATACCATAGCAGATGCCAAGAATGGGAATCCCAAGCGTGAAAATCGCACTATCAGGCTTATAAGCGTCTTTTTCATACACGCTTGCAGGTCCTCCACTTAGGATAATGCCCTTAGGATTTTTGCTCTTAATAGAATCTAGCTTTTCAAAGTAAGGGACAATCTCGGTATAAACGCCATATTCACGTAGTCGCCTTGCGATAAGCTGTGTGTATTGAGAGCCAAAATCTAGCACTAAAATTTGGACATTATTTTCTTGCATAAAGAATCCTTGATAAAGTAGATTTACATTTGTTAATTTTCGGCGCAATCTTAGCTAAAAGTTGCTTATAAGTGCTTTTATTCAAGCTTTGTGATTGAGATTTGTGATTTTGTGATAGAGTATTTATTGACTTGTAGCAGAATTTGTTTTTTTGATAAAATATGTGTTAGAAATGTTTAGAATAAAGAGGGGTTGTTTATGGATATTGATAAATCTTTGTTTGAAAACACATTAAAAGAGTTTAAAGAACAGGTTGATAAATGCGTGCAAAGAGGGGATGGAAAAACAACAGGTGCTACACCAAAAGAAATAGAGAAGAGTTTAGACACTTCATTAAAAAATAATAATTATGAGTCGTGCGTTAGTTTTGGTAGTGGTAAATTAGCAGATACTTGTGGAATTGCTTTTGTGCGGAAAGATATTTTGGGGGAGCAATATGTTAATAGCGAAAAATTCCAACAATCAAAAGGAATTTATATTTATATTGGTTATAAACATAAAAATGGAGAATGGTATATTTGCTTAGGGAATAGTGAGAATTGCAAAGAATGTGAGGCTAAAATTTTTATAGAAAATAAAAAATATTTTAATAAGGGTAATAAAAATTTTGATGTTAAAAAACTATATGGAGATTTTGTAAAACTAATGAAGGAATTCAATAAAATACCAAAAGAACATTTTGTAATACAAAACATTAAAGATAAAGGAGAAAATATGTCAAATACTCAAGCTCAAAACACAATCCCTTTGAATCAAATCCTCTATGGACCTCCAGGGACAGGAAAGACTTATAGTACTATCAATAAAGCTTTGGAGATTTTGGCTGGTGATAAATACAAAGATTCTTTAGAACCAACCAAAAGAGATGAAATCTTACAAATCTTAAAAGAATTAAAAGAAAATCCTAGCGACAAAGAAAGCAGACAAAAAGCAAGAGGGATTTTTAATGTCTTTAAAGATAAGGGACAAATCGCTTTTATCACCTTTCATCAAAGCTTTTCTTATGAGGAGTTTATAGAGGGGATAAAGCCAAACACTGATAATCCGCAAAATATGACTTATGAAGTGCAAAATGGAATCTTTAAAGAGATTTGCGAGGAGGCATTAAAAAATTATCAAGAACATCAAATATCTAACAACAAAACCCGAGATCTCCAAATAAATGCTAAAGAGATTTTTCAATCTTATGCTTTGGAGTTGAAGCAAAAATTGGACAATGGAGAATCCATTAATTTTTTAAATAAAATGAAAATTCAATCTGTTAATATCAATCAAAATGGAGAAATAAAATCTATAAGCATTGGAGTAGATGAAAGCCCTTTTCAAAGCCTAACTCAAGAAATTATTTCAAGAGATTATTTAAATTTCAAAAATAACAAGATAAAAACTTACAAGGATATTAAACCAAGATACGAATCACAATCACAATGGCACGGGAACGCTATTTATTACTTTGAGCTATATAAAAAGCTTCAAGAATTTGAGGAGACAGAGTATAAGCAGGATTTTAAGCCTATGCAAAAAGTCTCACTTAAGCCCTATATTCTTATCATTGATGAGATTAATCGCGGGAATATTAGCAAGATTTTAGGGGAACTCATCACACTCCTTGAGCCAAGCAAGAGAATCGGGAGTAAGGAAGAGCTAAGTGTAACCTTGCCTTATGGTAAAGAAAACTTTGGTGTGCCAAAAAATCTCTATATCATCGGCACGATGAATACAGCAGATAGGAGCATAGCCTTGCTTGATACGGCATTGCGTAGGAGATTTGAATTTATTGAGATGATGCCAGATTTTACACTTTTAAATAAGGATTGTGAGGGTATGGATTTACAAGAGTTATTACAAAAAATGAACGCGAGAATTGAATTTCTACTTGATAGAGAACATACCATAGGACATTCATTCTTTATGGAAATACAATCTATAAATGAACTTAAAGGAGTTTTTACCAAAAAGATTATCCCGCTTTTGCAAGAATATTTTTACGAGGATTATGCCAAGATTGACGCTGTGCTAAATGGCAATGGAATGATAGAGATTCAAAAAAATTCTAACTTTAGCGAGTTATTTGATAATAAATTTAGTAATTTGGACACTGAAAAAGTTATTTATAAAATCACAAATTCTAGCGATTGGAATATAAAACATTTTCAAAAAATTTATGATAACACTATAAAATTAGATGACAAAAAAGACAATGAAGCATAAAAGTTTGTGTATTGCTGAATGGCAAAGCTTTGGCGTAGAGGATATTTGCGAAGTTTTAAGGAATTGCCAAAGCACCAAAACTAATGAGGATTTAAAGAATCAAGCCCAAAAAATCTTTAATGAATTGATAGAATTTGCACACGCAGAAGGCAATCATATTTTCTTAAAATTTGCAGGTAAAAAGCTAAAGGCGCAAAATTATGTTGGGCTAATTCAAGCCAAAAGTGGCTTTTGCGTGGAAATTTTACCTAAAACTTTTCGCACAGCTAAGAAAAATGAGGGCTTTAAGATTCAAAACTGCACTTGTAAAAAAACGCAAGATACAACCAAACAACCACAAAATATGGAATCTAACCCGCCTAAATGTAAAGTGTGTGAGGCTAAAGCACTTTTACTAAAAATGCTTCAATCGCTCAAAGATTCTCCTTTCAAACAAAGCCATTTCGCACATTTAAAATTAACAAAAATGCCTTTACTTGAAATTTTTATCTTAATGTTTTTGCAGGAGCTAGAAAAATTAGTAAAAAAGGGCTTAAAAAGCGATTATATCGTGTGTGAAGAAAATCGCAATTTTTTAAAGGGCAAATTGCTTTTTCATCAAAATTTAAAACTCAATTTCGCCCACAGAGAAAGGTTTTTCACAAGTAGTGATGAGTTTAGTGTCAATATCGCCCCAAATCGCATTATCAAAAGCACTTTAGAACTTTTAAACACACAGAATCTAAGCACAAACACAAGTGCAAAATTAATGCAAATGCGTTTTATCTTTTTAGATATTCCTCCAAGTCAAAGTATAGATAAAGATTTGAGTAAATGCCAAAATTTAGGGTATTTTAGAAATTACAAAATGATTTTGCAATGGTGTGAAATCTTTTTAAAGCGCAAATCTTTCGCCCCCTATCAAAAAGATTCCAAAGCTTATGCTTTACTCTTTGATATGAATAAGCTTTTTGAATCTTTTGTTGCAAGTGAAATGAAAAAGTGGCTATGTGATATGAAGTTGAGCTATGAAAATAAAGTATTTATAGAGCAAATTTTTAGGGAAAGCAAAAAAGACTCTTACCTTAAAACCCAAGAAAAGAGCAAATATCTTATAGTAGAGGGTGATAAAAATAGATTTTTACTTAACCCCGATATTGTCGGCTATCAAAAACAAACAAAAGAAACTTTTTTTATCGCGGATACAAAATGGAAAATTTTAAGCAAAGAACAACAAAATTATGGTGTTTCTCAAAGTGATATGTATCAAATTTTTGCGTATTTGGCAAAGTATCAATGCAATCAAGGCTTTTTGATTTATCCAAAGATAGAGGATTGTAATGATGAGTTAGAAAACTTAGAGTTAGTTTTTAAACCACAACTTTTCACCAAAGCAATAGCAGAAACTAATAATATCAAACCCCAAGTTATGCTCTGCTTCTTTAGTTTGTAGTATTTGTTTATAAAGTATGATAAAATACATTTATTAACCCACAAAAAGGCAAGAGATGAGCATAGGTATTAAGATTTATAATCAAGGCATTCGGATACTATCAGGCTTCATACCACTAAAATCGCTTCGCAAGAAGTTTAGAAACCGCTTTTTTAAGCGCATTCCGCTTTATTTTGTTACGCACTCTCTGTATGGCAAACTCTATATGCCCCATTATGAACTTCACCATCCCATTTTATGCCAAGAGCCCGAAATCTATAACGCGCAAGGAGAGAGAATGCGGACATTTTTTGTGCGAAGTTATTTGGACGCTCATTATCCCAATAGTGATTCAAAGTATTTTTTATGGGATAGATTCAATGTCTCATTGCCTGTGCATTTTTACAAACATAGAGCAATCTTAGAAACAATTTTATTTGGGAGCAAGAGAAATTCATCAATTCTTTAATCCAAATGGCATTATCACCTTTACTCCCGATACACCACTAGAGGAAATCTTAAAAATGTGTAATGAAAAGGAATATCTTGCGCGATTAGAGGCGGTGCTGGATAACTATCATAGGGTGTTGCCCTATCAAAATATAAATGACATATTTTATGAGGAATATTTTACCAATAAACCTAAAAGATTCACTGGGATTAGGTAGTGTGAGGAAATCTCAAGCGTATGGAGAAGCCAAAATGTCTTTATAAATCGCCCCTCCCACTTGCGACTTTGCAAAAGCTAGAAAATAGGGATTCCTCACACTTGGCTTATTATACTGCAAAGGTTTCTTACTCTCACAATCTAATATCACACCGCCTGCTTCTTCTAGCACAATGTCCGATGCTGCGCTATCCCATTCGCTCGTGCCATTCAAGCGCGGATAAATATCTGCCTTACCCTCTGCAAGTGCGCAGACTTTAAGCGATGAGCCATACTTTTGCACTTTTAAGTGATATTTTGCGATAAAATCTTGCGTTTCTTTCGTACTATGAAAAAGCGAATCGCAAGCGATAATCTGCTCCTCTTTTGCAATTCTCTCTCCACTTAACCTTTGTTTGTTTTGTTCTAGCCAAGCAGGATTTAGAGTTTTAGAATCTAGTGCGTCTTTTAGCGTTTGAGGTGTATAAGTAAAGCTACCAAAGCCTTTCAACGCAAAATAAAGCTGATAAAATGCAGGAGCATACACGACCCCCAAAATCGGGCGATTCTTGTGGATTAGGGCAATATTAATCGTGAAACCGCCATTTTTTGCCAAAAAATCCTTTGTTCCATCAAGCGGGTCAATTAGCCAATAATATTCTAAATCTTTGCGCTCTTCATATTCTAATACTGCTTCTTCAGAGCATACCTTATAAGGAGAATTTTCTTGCAATTCTTGCGTAATAAACGTATTAGATTCTAAATCCGCCTTTGTAAGTGGCGAAGAATCCGACTTTAACGCAAACTCCTCCAAACCATAATATTTTAATACCAACTCTCCTGCTTTGATTGCAATAATGGCGCTTTGATAGAGTAAAATATTCAAATCATAATCTCCAAATCACTCTTAAAATCAATCTCGCACCAACCACCATTAATCTCCACCGCTTGTGCGCCACCGAATCTATCAATCAAGCCCTGCAAAAAGCTTGTCATATACATATTATCAAAATCTTTGCCATCATACATCGCACCTCTATCCAAGCTATCATAAAACTCTAAAACTTGTGGCAAAAAGTGGTAAGAAAATTTAAAAAGCCCAATATACTGCCCCTCTATCTCCTCATAACTCTTAGGCTTTTTGCCAAGCTCTATGACTTTGCCCTCTCTTATTTTTAATGTCTCTGCGTCCAAAAGAGGGTTTTCAAATCGCTTCTCCCACAATGTGCGCCAATTTTTATCCACCACGATACTTAAAGGCTCTTGTGATTCTATCAATGCGCACACAATCTCTGCGCTATACACAATATCCGCATACGAAATAATCAAATCTTGCTTGTGTGTGATACAAGATTCTATAAACTCCCTTGCACAAAAGAGCGTTTGCACCATATTTGTTTTATTAAATTCAAGATTTTGATAAATATTTTTTATGTTAAATTGTGATTCCACATAGTTTTTTAAAACCGCAAACAAATATCCGCCCACCACTGCAATTTCCTTAATCCCAGCGTCTTTTAAAGCCCCGATTTCATAATCAATGAGCTTTTTGCCGTGATATTCCACCATACACTTTGGATTCTCTTGTGTCAAAGGCATTAGCCTTGAACCAAATCCCGCCGCTAGAATAATTGCTTTCATTATTTTGCTCCTTTTTGTATTAAAAACTTTTCTACTGCGTTATAAAGTTCCTTCACTTTAGAATCTAACTTATCGGCGGTGTTGTTTTGAAGCACATAATGCGCTTTAGGCGTATCATAGGTTAAATCTATGCCTATAACATCTTTTATATCTCCCTTGAGAGCTTGAGAATACAAGGCTTTTTTATCTCGTCTTAATAACTCCTCCATAGAACACTCTACAAAAACTTCAAAATAACGCGCGATATGCGAGCGATTGAAAGCATAAATCTCATCAAAAAGCGAAATGGTTGCGCACACTACGATTAAACCACTCTTTGAGAGAAAAACACATAATTTTGCAATCAATCTTGCGACTTCTAAGCGCTCCTCTTTGCTAAAGCCACTGCGTCCAAAAATCTCTCTAAACTCATCGCCATCTAAAAATATTACATTAGAGTATTTTTGCTCTAAAAGCGTAAAAATTTCTTTGGCAATAGTCGTTTTCCCTGCTCCTGCCAATCCACAAATCCAAATAACTGCGCCTTGTTGCTTTGAACACATTGTGCTTGTTTGTTGATTGTCTTGTTGTGAAGTTTGTTTTGATTGTATGGATTGATTTTGCATAGCTACTCCTTTGATTGAGATTCTACCCCAATTTTCCATTGATTAAATAATATATTTTCTCCCATTTTTGGAGCGCGTTCAATATGCCACATCATCGCAAAAATAGGCTTATGTTTATGTTTGAAAGCCTCTATGCTCCTATCTTCTGCTCTCACCAAAGGCTCTAAGCAATCCCCTAAAGCCCTAATACCATAGTTATGAAAAGAATTGACTTCAAATTTCTCACCACTGCTTATATCTACAACTTGATGATTGCCAATATGCCCCTCTAAAAGCTCCAATTTTGCACCAAAATATTCTGCTATCATCTGCGCACCACGACAGATTCCAAGCAAAGGCAGATTATACCGCAAACAATGCGTGAGTATTTGCGCCTCATATTCATCGCGCATAGAGGAAAGCGGATTAGGATTTAAAGAGTTTAAATCATTCCCGCCGCTTAGAATCACGCCGCCTAAATTTCCCCCTAGAGATTGCGCATAAGTGCTAAAAGGTATCACGTAGCTCAAAGGCAGAGGCAAAAAGCCCTGCAAATGCTCCTTAAAAAACTCGCCCCACTCTACGCTTAAAGCCTCGCGCACCTCGTAATAACTCGTATTTTCTAGCAATCTTTGCGTAATACCAATAAACTTCATAAGACTACAATTTGCCCACTTTCACAATCTAGCTTAATGCGCTTTGCGCTTAGAAATTTGCCAAAGTTTTCCTCGCCTACGCCAATGGCTGCAGGCAATCCAAGCTCACTTGCGCGAATTGCCATATGCGAGTTTGCCCCACCATAGCAGGTAATCAATCCTGCAATATTTTTCGTAAATAAATAATCAAATCCGGGGTCGGCGGATTTAATCAGCACAATTTTGCCCTCTAAATTCGTATCGCTTAAATCGCTAATGAGCGCACTTACAGACTTTTGCGTGATGAAGTTTGGCACAATCTCCGCGCTTAAAAAGCTCACAACCTGCTCTGCATTGGTAAGTAGCACAGGAAGCTTCACGCTCAAAGTCAAGGCGTATTCCTCCTTGTGCCTTTTAATTTCCTCTAAAAATCTTTCCTTTGGATTCTTAGAATACAGCGAGGCATAAAGGTTTAAGATATTTTGAATATCCAAATGCGCCATTTCCTCTTTTGGGATTCCATAATAAACGCCTAGCTCACCAATGAGGCTTAAAGCGCGGGAGAGCAGTTTGGTAAATTCAAACTTCGCATATTCTCTCCCCTCAATCGCTCTTTTCAAAAACTCTAAAAACTCTTTTGCGCTAATCTTTAGCCCGTGTTCGCTTAAAAGCGTATCAAGAGATTGTAGCTTTTTAGCATTAAGCACAAAATTACTTTCATTTGATGTCAAGCCCTCTCTTGCACCCAAATCAAAGTAAGCTCTAAAATCCTCGTCATAGCGCGGACTTAAGATATTATAAGTGCTAGGGCGCAAATGCCCAAATTTGCTTAAAAACTCCTCTTTTGTTTCCTCTGTAAGCGTGGCAACACTTGAGGCTAGCTCCTTGCTCACCGTGTTAAGAGAATTTAAAAACGCCTGTTTTTCCGCCAAGCTAAAAAATCCAATTTCTACAAGAGAATTAAGCATAGAAACCGCCACAAACCCAGCCCTTGCAATCCCTGCAAAAGGCAAAGTTCCATATCTCTTGCAAGATTCCAAAAGCCAATAAATCTTATCCAAAGTCGGCAAGTGCGAATCCTCTAAATCTTTGTAAATTTGCTCTAACTTTGCAATCTTTTTTAAATCCTTGATATACAAGCCTTTTTTGGGATTGATGATAGAATTTGTAAGCTCCAAAAGTGCAAATTCTAGCCTTTTAATCTCATTTTCATTAAAGCCTTTTGAAAGCAGACTTTTTAATTTATGAGGGATATTTAAATCATAGCAAGAAAAGACAATGTTAAACTCTATCTTATCGTGGAAATGCGGGTTTGCCTCCAAAGTATCCAAATAATAATCCACTAATTTACTTGCGATTTTTTTATCCAAAGCTTTGGGAATAAAGGAGTTAAAAGAAAGCCGCACATCAATATAAGGAATGCCCAAAAAGCAGTGCATTAGCGGGTGAGAGCGCAAATTAAGATAACCATAATTATCCCGTTGATACGCCCAAATATTATCCGTGATGATTTCTTTATAAAGGCTTAGGGCTAATCGCTTAGGCTTCAACCCCAAAATCTCGGCAGGATTCCAATCAGGCATTACACCAAAAATTGCGCGTTTGCCATAAATATCTGGCGTTTGCTTTTGCAAAGACACAATGCGCTTTTGTAATCTCTCTAGCGCACTAAATGGCAGGGATTCATAGAGATTGAGTTTATCTTTGACTACAAGCGGACGCACTTGCAGACAATACAAATCCCCGCTAGAATCTATCGCAAATTCCACATCTAAGAATTTATAGTCAAAAAGTGCTTCTAACTCCCTTAGCATTACAATAATAGCTTTTAAAGTGCTATCTTTTGGCAATTCCGCTTCTTTATGGGCAAAAAAGCTTAAGCCTTTGGCACTTCCATCGGTAATTGCGCTATTTGAACCGCTTTTATCCCACTCAATGCAATAATAAGGCGCAAGCGTATCTTTATCCGCGCTCATCGCCACACCGCACATTGCGATATGCTCTAGCATTGGCTGAATCAAAATCTCATCATCAAGCTTTGGCATAGATGCCCCAACTTTGCGCAACGCCTCTAAAATCGCTTGGGATTCCACACTCACATTTGCAAGACTTAAAAACGCTCCTGCATTAGAAGTTTGCGCACTATCCTCACTTTTGGAACTGCTACGAACGATAAGCTTTTCACACGCATTTTCACCGCTGAAGCATTTTTGAATCTCCTCTAATACCCTCGCCTCATTCGCTTCTAACTCTTTAAGAGAAGTGAGCATTAAGGGCAAGACTTTTGCACTCTTTAATATGCCTTGTAAAGCTAGCAAATTACGCGCTTTGGTTTGAAAAGATAATTGCATAATAAACCTTAGATTCTACAAAATAAAGGCGACATTATAGTTTAAACTTACTTCAAGATTCTTTATTTTGCGCTTTTTGCTTATTTAGGGTTATCAACTTAGCCCTTTATGGAATGCCAAAAAGCACACATTTTAAGAAGTGCTTTTAAGATTTAGAGATTTCATCTTTACTCTTGTGTCAAAGCTTCTTTTAAAATTTTTTGCTTTTGGGATTGTAGAGTGGGTAAAAAAGAATCCAAATGCGCAATATGGGATTCTATATTTTCTACCACATTCACGATTTGTTGTTGGGATTTTAGAGGAGGAAATATAATTTTTAAGGCAGCAATTCTCTCAATGGAGGCTCGTAAAGTCCTAGAAAATCCAGCCCTTTCCCCCTCATCTCTTAAAATATAAGCAATAAGTTTTGCCTCTCCTCCATTCACGCGCAATACACCGCAGTGGTCAGTTGGATAAAAAGGAGTATTTTTTGGCATAAAACTCACCAACCAATCTCCATCAATCCCCCAAAGCACACTATCGTTTTCATAATCTTTTAAAATTTCTTTGTCAATCAAGCCAAATATTATTTTAACATTCGCACTATACACAGGAATGTTACCCTTTGGATTGAGTTCGCTATCAAGCACTCTTTTACCAATACTTAAACTAAATTTTGTTTTATCACCTAGTCTTTTTCTCTCCCAACCCTCTTTTGGTGGAATCGGAAGTGTGTTTAAAATATTTTGAAATTCTTTAATGTCAAGGGTTAGAGATTCTTTATTTGTAGCTTCCGTATTTAAACTTTGTAAAAATTCAAAATCAAGCGTGGATTCCAACTCTGCAATATGCGCTAAAATCTGCGCGATAAAAGTATCAATAGAATCTAGGCTACTAAGAGAGGCGTTTATCCCTCCGCACTATTAGTGGATTGCGCAGTATCTGCTTCACAGATTCCACATTTTACTAAAATTGCTTTGATAAGTTTTTGGTATTCCTCAATGCTCATTCGTATGGTGTTATACTGCTTTTCTACTCTCTCACATTCTGCAACGATTTGTTTTTGAATGTCTAGGGGTGGGAGCGGGATTTTAATTTGTTCAATATCTTTTGGATAAACGTGTGGTTGTGCAGCTCCTCTAGCCAATCTATAAATATCTTTTTGAATAAATTGTAAAACATAATAAATAAATTTTATATCAAGTTTTGAGTCTGAATTAATAGTAGTGCAATCTGAAGCGAAAATTTCCTCATTCCAATAATTAACAAATCCAGCATTTGCTCCAGAAGCACTAATTGTAATTGTGTCTTTTGGGCGATTTGATGTGTCGTGTAAATAAGCATAATCAATCCCTCCAGCGACAACTTTTATATTGCCTAGTCTTACCTGTTTTTGTGTGATAGATTTTCCTTTTGCAATGGTGAGGTTAGGCAATGCCCCCAGCCTCACCAACTCATACTTACAATTTTCAAAAGGATTGCTAAAGATTGTTAGATTTTTAGGATTCAAACTAATTGCCTTGCTAAACTCCACCCTAGAAAAATCCAGCAAATCCTTACATTGTGTGCTAAAAAGTGTGTAACTATCTTGCTCATTGCTTTGTAAAGATTCCAAAAGGTTATCAAAGTCTAAGGCATTGCTAGAATCCTGCCCCATAAAGCTTTTGAGTGCATAAGCTAGTTTGGTGCTGTCCTCTTTATTGGTAGGATTATAAAGCGGGGTTTGGATAAATTTCACAGAGTTAATGTTCCTTAAGACTTCTTTTTGCTTTTTCTCCTCATCGCTATCCTCATCACTTTCTTTTAACTCAGAATCTAAGGGCTTATTTGTAATGTATTTTATTCCCTCATCACCCTTACGATTGCTCCAATCATAGCCTAGAAATTTAACAATATTTGCCTTGTTGCTTTTGCCCTCTTTGTTTTTATCGCTTGGGCTTTTTAGGATTAGGACTTTTTCATCTTTAATATAAGCAAAATAAAGCATTTTCTCGCATTCTAAAGCTTTGATTTGATTTAAGAAATTTTGAAAGTGTAAGTTTGCTTCTGCCTTTTTGTATTCATCACTTTTTAGAAATTCGCTATATTGCTTTTTATATGTTTTAGAATCTAAATCTTTTTCAAAAAGACTAGATTTTTCAAACAGGGCTTTTTTGTCGCTTTCATTAAACTTTTGTTTTTTAAATATTTTAGGCTTTGAAGATTCATAATCTGCAAAATATTCTTTAAATACATTTGAACCTTTAAGATTCTCGCCCAAAACCGCTTCACGCATAAATTTGCTAAAACTTCCATAATCATAGCCCATAAAGTCGCAGTAATCTTGCAAAAAGTTTTTATCGTTAAAATCATCACTTAAAGCTTCATCGCTAAAATTAGAATCTTTAAGCCTAGAAATCAAATCTTCATCGTATTTTTTCACCCTTTTTGCAAATAAAATAATCGTTTGCGTACCCGTGCTACCAAAAGTGCGTGAGTTTAACTCTACAAGGCATAAAAACTTAAAATGCGCTAATAAAAGTTCCCTTGTTTTTTCATAAATTCCACCTTTTTGCAAGATAGACACAGGCAAAACAAGAGCAAAAATTCCACCCTCTTTTAAAAATTGCTTTGCCCTTTCTACAAAAAAGCATTCTATGGCATTGTTTTTGTCATAGCTTTTAGAGTCTATGCTTTGACTTAAGCTAAAGGTATTTAAGGCTTTGTCTAGGTTACTTAAAAAGCCTTTTACGGAATAGGGTGGATTTGAGAGTATCAAATCAAAGCTTTCATTTTCAAACTCATCTTTATAATTTTCTTTGATGAAATCTAAGGCGTCTTGGAAAATGATTTGCGATTTGCTCTTGGGATTATGAAAGATACAAGCGGTTTTTGCGACTTTACTTAAATCTTTATTCTTTTCTATACCATAAAGCTTGGCATTTTTATTATGTGCGATAAATTCTGTTAAAAAATGTCCTGCCCCACAAGCAAAATCTAGAATCTTGGCATTGTTGCTTAAGGTTGGCAAGGAATTAATAATAAAATTTGTAATTGGCGTAGGGGTGAAAAATCTCCCCTCTGTTTGATGCACAGCACGATTTAAAAAGCCCTCAAACAAATCGCCTAAGAATTGATTGTTTTCGCTTTCGCTAATGTAAAAATCTTGGATTAAATTTGTGATTTGCACCAAAACCTTAAAATTAATAAAAAATTCCTCCTCGTTTTCTACTTCAATGAAATTAAATTTTTTGATATTAAAGTATTTTTGCTTATCAAAGATTTTTTCAATGCTTTCTTTAAATTTGCCTTTGTGTCTTTTTGCGGATTCAAAAAGATAGTCAATTTCACTTTTTTGAACATTGACAACTTTCTTTTTAAAAAGTGTTTCGATACCCTTTTCATAGAGGTTTAAAAGTCTATCGCAGTAGCTAAAGGGATTATCATAAAAGATTCCTTTGTAGTAAAACTGCAAATCTTGGGGGTTTTGTATCTCATCAATGATTTTACATAAAAACAAATCTACAAGGATATAAAAGGTGTTTTCATAGTTTCCTATGGCATTGTTGCGTAAAATAGTCGCAAAGTTGTGATAAATACCGCTAATTTCACTATAAGGCACAACTGATAAGTCTTTTAAAGTATATTTTTCTTTGCCTATTTTATAGGGCAAAATATCCTCTTCAAATAAGCCCTTGCTCGTATATGCTAAAGAATAGCTTTCATTCCATACTTTGTAATAACCCTTTGCATTTGCGTTTTTAGAATCCCCAAAACCTAACTTTTTATCCTCCTCTTTTAAATCTGCGTTAATAATCTCTAAATGCTTTTGATTGTCCTTTGTAGTGATGATATGGCTAGTATAAATAAGGCTTTTTAGGTTTGGTTCATAATCAAAAGCAAGTAAGCATAGGAAATCTGTTTTATTCACTGCATAGTAGCTAAAAAGCTGTCCGCCATTTTTTAGCATAAGATTCCATTCCTTGCTAAATTCTGCACCATAAGTTTTGTTTTCTATCAAAATAAGATTTTCAAATTGCTGATTTAGCACTAAAATATCACCATAAACGTGTTGATTATGCCCAACTTTAAAGGTAGGTTCTAGGATAATATGCTTTGGCTCATAACCTTTGCTTAAAAGCTTGTCAATAGCAACGAGGCAAACAAAATTCTCATTGGAGCTAAAATTTGTTGTAGTGTTTCTGTGGATAATAAAACCTGTGCTTTGCTTATCGATGCTTGGATACTCGCCCTCGTTAAAACGAGAATCTAGCGGAGCATAGGTAATTTCTCTCTTACTAAAATCTACTTTAATAAAAATATCTGCATTATTTGTATAGGTTTTTTTGAATATTGTATTTTTGTCATTTGCAGTAAATCCTAAATAGACTAAAACTTCTTGCAGATTCTCTTTTGTTATCATTAATCTTCCAACTAAATTTTGATATAAATAAGGTGCGATTATACCAAATTTTTCCCAATAGCTCGTTCAAGAAAACGCACCTAGAATAGCATTTAGCTCATCTCCTCGCACATTGCTAAAAACTCCTGATAATACTTCCAAGATTCTATATACCTCTTTAAAGCTATTTGCCTTACTCGCATTCCTTGCAGTATTTTTTGACAATGCGTTCAACTTCGGCTTGGTATTCTTCTAGTCTATATATAATCATACAATGCGCAAAACGAAAGGTATTCATTGCATTAGGCAAGTAGTTATAGTTATCATCAAAATATTTTTGCAAATCTAACCTGCCTTGAGCTACATCTTTGCGTAGCCCAAAAATTTTATCTTTCTCCATAGGTTTAAACAAATTTTCTTTATCATATTGTAAGCAATATTGTAATCCCCATTCGGCTAGAATAGAGGATTGTGTGGCATTTGTTACTGCGAGAGCTTCGCCAAATGGAGGTCCTGCATATACTATTGTATATGCCATAATCAAATATTGCAAAACAAACTTTTTCATACAACCCCTTTAATCAATTAAATCCCAAAAGTATAAATCTTTAACAATATAATTTGTTTCTTTCAAAAAATTATAATAACCAAAATCCATATCCACAAAATCATTCCCATTCCATAAAGTAGTATGTCGTAGCCCACTTGTGCCAATCATTGCGATAATACTTTTTCTTTGAATGAGAGCAATCATTTACTCGCATTCCTTGCAGTATTTTTTGACAATGCGTTTGACTTCGGCTTGGTAGTCTTTGGAATCGTAAAGAGATAAGCATTTTTGCAAAAGTGGAGGGGATTCTAATATTTCTTTAAGCCTTTCTTCAGTGAGAACCGATTTGATTGCTTCTATTGATTTTTTTTTATAATCTACGATATAGTTTTCAACTTCTTCTTTCATCTTTTCTCCATTGTTTGTTATAATACATCGCTTATCGTGCAACCAATCCCTCTTTTCTATCAGTCTTAAGTTATCTCGTAAGGAATCCATTTCCCTCTCTTTTCTTTTAGAATCTAAATCATAATATTCTAAGCACACACCAAAGCCATAGTTTTTCATTGTTTTTACCATAGTAGTCTTAGCATAAATCATAGCTTCAGAAAACCGCTTGCTTCTAAGATATGATGCGCTGCTCTTATCATCATAATCTAAGCATTCCTCTGCATTAAGAAAAATTCCAAACAAAACCAATAAGACAAAATACTTCATATCAACCTCCTTTTATTTAAGCTCCCAAAAACATAATTCTCTAACAAACACATAGTTCCTCTCATCATTTAAATAATTGGTATCGTCTAAAAATTCGCTTCCATTCCATAGGGTAGTATGCCCTCCAGCATTACTCCAAGCGTCAATATCCATTGTTATAATACCTTTAATACCCAAAGATTGCAAAGTATAGAAAAAATTTAAATTGTCTTTGCGTATCTGTTTTACTCTTTCTTTATTAAGAACATTTCCATATTTATCTATCAATAATTCGGATGGTTCTTTTTTATAGTCATAAAATACTTTATAAAAGTCTTTATTGTTTGTTTGAGAATAAGGTTTCAATCCTTTCTCTTTCCAATTTTCAAGCAATAAGTTTTTAATCCCAGAAACTCCTGTATAATAATAGTATCCATCTTTCCCTTTCCACTTTGTGCCACTTGTCAGCTTTAATCTATATCATCTATTTTTATTTCGCTATTATTAAATGCAAAACTTACTTTTGTAGCACAAGTATTTCTATATGTATTGACATTTTCTCCTAGCAAAGCCTTACTCTCTGCTTCTATACGAGCTTCGTTGAGCTTACCCCCAATATGTTCAAATACATATTTAGCTATAAGTTTTGAAGTCTCTACATCATCTAGCCCGTCTTCTTTAGCTTGTTCTTCTGCTTCCTCGGCGATTTGATGTATTATCTTATAACCTTGCTCCATACAACACCAACTCGGTCTTTGAATCTTGATTGTTGCCTCTTTGTCTCCACATTTTACCTTGCATATGTTTGACATCATTGCTCCTTTTATGATTCGTTAAAGATATTGAGAATTATGGCTTGATTATCTCTTATGGTTGCTGAAATTTGAAAGGTTTTTTCTTGAAATTCTAATGTCAAATCCACTTCCTCCCCCTCACTATATCCTTGTGTTTTAATATGCAAATTTATATCTTGTGAATGTCTTGAGATGTCCTTAAGTTTTATTTTATCCTCTCCATAAGAAAAATAGATTTCTGTGATTTGTTTTTCTGTCTCTTTTGTGGAATCCTTATGTGAGTTTATATTGTGATGGGATTCCATAGTGCTTTGTGTATTTAGCCTTGCATTTTCACTTTGTTTAGCCTCTCCCTCCCTTGCTTTATTCCCTTTCTCATTTAAATACACAAGATTATGAGGCGTTTTATTTTGTAATGCAAGAGGAAAGCCTTTATCTGTAAGGATTGTTGGAATCTGACTTTGCAAAATTACTCCACTGCCATTTACCTCTAAGATTAAAGAAATTGCATTCGGTGGGATAGTAGAAACTTGTGTGCAAGGAGTAGGAATCCCTGCGGTTGTTTTCGTGCAACCTATGATAGGAGAATGAAGTAAATCTGATTCTGTAATCACTCCTACACCCTCTACTTCAAGCAAATTTCCACAAAGACTTTTTAATTGAACGATTCCTTTATGAGGGCAAGTGAGTATATCAGATTCTAAAAGAGGATTTGTCTCATTCATAAAGAATCCTTGACAAAATAGAGTTGCAAGAGTTGCATTTGTTAAATTGTGGTGGAATCTTAGCTAAAAGTTGCTTAATAAGAGGTGGTGGAATCTTAGCTCATCTCCTCGCACATTGCTAAAAACTCCTGATAATACTTCCAAGATTCTATTATGTCGGGACGCACAGAAGCTAGAAATGTGAGATGTTTTTCAAAGACTGCTTTAGCTTCAAGACATAAATCTTTGTGAGATTTGAGATATTCTAAAATGTCTTTTTCGGTGAGTTTTTTAGCATTCTTCATCTCTTTTTGCTTTTCTAAGAGTGGGATAATCTCTAACAATCTCTTTTTAACCAACCCTAAGAGATTTTCATTCTCAAAAAGAATTGCCCAATCTTTTGAATGAATGCAAAGAATAATTCTGTCATAAAAGCAAGTTTGCCCAAAAAGAGAAAAAGTAATATCTTTATAATTTGCATTCTCCTCCAAAGCCTGTTTATGATAGCTCGAGCATCTTTGAGAATTATAATCAAAGATATATTTTCTCTTATCCATACAAAATACCCTATCCATTAGAGTAATGGCAATCACTTGATTGTGGCTTTTAAACTCCAAAGTAAGGGGCAAAATCGTTTGATACTCCGATATACCCATTGCAAATATCTCTTTATCTTCGGGCTTTGGCGGAGGGAAATGAAGCTGCTTAGCTAGAGTGTGGATTGTCTCAAATGCCCTATCACCTACTATTTCAGCCATATCAAGTATTATACTCTCCTTAAAATTGACTAGAAAATCCCAAAGCTGCGTATCGTGGAAACAATAATAAATGTCTTTAATAAAATACTCCATTAAATGCGCAAAAGTATCCGTCTCTGCAATTCTTAAATCCTCTTTATCTCCCTTGCCTCTATTTTGCAAAAAATGCAATAAATCCTCTGGATTGACAAGCTTTTTCATCTCTACATATACTTCTCTGCAAGGAGTTAAAGAACAAGCACTCTTTAATGCACTAATTGGGTCTCGGACAAGGTAAATAGAGGGAGTATTGGGAATAAGCGCGCAGAGTTTTTCTCCATTTTCTTTTTTATTATGCGGTATATAGTTTCTTAATGCAATGTAGCTAAAATAATCTTGCAAATCTGTATGCTCCATAATTAAAGTAAATAATGTAATATACGCTGCTTTTGCCCTATCCTCTACATCTACATCGCCTTGATAATAAGATAAGCCCCCGCATCTTTGGATAAGATTCTCTAATCCTGTGTTACCTGTGGCGTGGCTACCAAAATAGAGGAACTGATAATAAGGCGGCAAAGGAATATTTAACTTCCACGCAAATTCGGGGGGAATGTCTGTGTAATCTATTTCTTTAGGATTAAGCAGCGGAGGATAAGTATATAATGGGGGGGGGGGCAGAATATAAGTCTTTTTAAATTCCTTAGATTCTAACCACTGCTTTACATTGTCGTATTCTTTAGCAAAATACGAAAGAAATGAAAAATCAGCAACACAAATATTATATCTCCTTAAAGCTCGGTAAATCTCATACGCGCGGGGTTTATCAAGGCAATAGAGGGTAAGAAGCATTAGTAGTTTTTGAAGCAGTGCGTAAATTCCGCCTTTATGTGCCTTTTTATCTGCCACATATCTTAAGGCATTTAATACGCCACTTTGCTTTAAAATCTCAAATGTCTTGCTCTTGCTCATTTTGCCTCCTTGGATTTCACCCTACTTCATCATACTTTCTTTACCCTACTTTTCTTGCACTCCAGCAACGCGTAGTGTATTTGATGTCAAATTCTTGCGGGAGAACTTCTCGCATTTTTGCAGTGATTTTATCAAAAATCTCTTGCCCTTCTTTGGTCTCTAAATCCCAATAAGGATTTTTCACACTCTGCCACGCTAAGATATAGTTTTCCAAACTTTGGTGAAAGTAAAAATCCTCTTCAATGTAAATAATATTATCAAAAAACTCTTTATGTGCCTCAATAATTGGGCGTTGGTCTTCGCGTCTCACACCTCTTGTGTAGTTTGGCACGATGGAGAGAATCGCATTTTCTGCCTTTTGCTGAATGGGGTCGTTTAAGTCTCTATGATTCCACATACACGAAAAGTATCCATTGCCTTTAAGCAGTCTATGGGCTTCTTTTAACGCCTCTGTCCTATCCATTACATTAAAGCTACTGCCAAAGGTTACCCAATCAAAACTCCCGCTTTGTAATGTAGAATCCACGCCCGTAGCCCTTACCCATTCAATTTTTGCGCCTTTTGTGCGCTCAATGCCGATTTCACGCATTGCGTCATTTGGCTCTACACTCACCACTTCACAACCTCTCTCTAAAAGCATAATGCTTAGATTTCCTGTCCCTGCGCCAATATCTGCGACTTTCAAATTGCCCGCTTTTTCTCCGCTAGCCAAAGTGATAAGCATATCAATCGTTTTGGGTGCGTAATTCGGGCGGTAGCTGTAATATTTCGCGTGTTTGGTGTAATCCCAAACTTGTTCTACTATTCTTGTCTTATTCTCTTGCATTGTTGTTTCCTTATTATGTTGCCCAATGCAAAAGAAAAAGAATAGAGAATTACGCCCTAGAGCCTCCTTTGCTGGACTTTCTAGCCGTCCAAGCACGAATTTTATAAGGAATCTCTAAAGTTTGTAATCCTAAGATTTTGGATTCTATCATTTCCAAAATCTTTTTCCATCTTTGCTCCCCTGCTTGGGCTTGTATATCATTTACAGAATGCCATGCTCCAAGATAACGCGCCTTGTCCATTATCTCTATATAATCGCACTCCATAAAAAAGCAGTCTGTAAAATCCCCAGTGGAGATGAGGATTTCCTCCCATTTTTTGACATTTTGTGTCCCGCTGCTCACTCTAGCAAGCTCTGGAACAATATTCTTAATCTCTTGTTCAATTTCATAGAATACTGAACCCTCTAGGATATTTCTAGGATTCCATATAGCAGTGAAATACCCCCCCCCCGCAGAAGTATTGTGGGTAGAAGTATGGGCAGAGCCATTTTGAGCCGCAGAATTTTTTAAGATTCTCGCAAACTCGGGCAAAGATTTCTTAGGGTCAGTCCAATGGAAGCTACTTGCCATAATCACCCAATCCGCGATTCCACTTTGCACGCCTGTTTCCTCGCCACTTCCTTTTTGCCATTTGATATTTGTGTCTTTGGTATAGGCGATGCCCTCTTCTCTCATCTCATCATTTGGCTCTACGGCTAAGACTTGCATTCCAAACTCACTTAGCATTTTGGTAAGCTTGCCTGTCCCTGCGCCCACTTCTACGATTTGCAAATCTTTGAGATTTTTTTGCTCATCATTGATACAAGCAATCAGCTTTTCTAACAACATCGGGCTATATGCCGGACGATTATGATAATGCTTCGCCACTTGTGTAAAATCACCTTGTTTCATTATTTAAGTCTCCTTGAAATATTTATTTCTCATTAACGATTAAAATGAAAGTATAACAAAATATTGATAACTTTATTTACCTAAGATATTTCCTCGCACATTGCTAAAAACTCCTGATAATACTTCCAAGATTCTATAATATCTGGACGCACAGAAGCTAGAAATGTGAGATGTTTTTCAAAGACTGCTTTAGCTTCAAGACATAAATCTTTGTGAGATTTGAGATATTCTAAAATGTCTTTTTCGGTAAATCTCTTTGTCTCTTCAATTTTCCTTTGCTCCTCTAGGCGTGGAATAAATGTAAGTAAATATGCTTTTATTTCATCACAAACTTTTTTATTTTCTTTTAGAATCTCAAAGTCTTTTTTCTCAATACATACAATAATACGCTCATAAAAATTATCTTGATTAAAAAGAAATTGTGTGATGTCTTGATAATGCTCAAAAGCATTTTTATGCTCAACAAACTGACCTAATTCTATATAAAATCTGCAATCTGAACAATAAACATTGTCCAAAAGGTAAATATGTATATTCTTATAAGCAAACTTTATGGGCAACACTCCCTCATATAAACCAGCCTTTATTCCAAATTTCTCCTTATCACTAGGTTTTGGGGCAGGAAAAGAAAATGCTTTTGCTAGAGTATTCATTGTTTCAAAGGCTCTCTTACCTACAATTTCAGACATATCAATACATATAATATCTTCATCTGCAATATTAATAAGGGCTTTTCTTAAGTCTGTGTCGTGGAAAGTCGCATCATATTGATTTAGCCGAAATGCACTTGTTCGTAGTGTAGGATATTTGGTGTATTCCCAAATAAGATGTTTTCCATCAAAATGCCAATCTATATATCGTATAAGCTCCTCAAAAATCTCACTAGGACTAAGGGCAAGTTCAAATACTTGCGTAAAACTAGGACGACCATGATATGAGGTATAGCTCTTAAGCATACCTATAGGGTCTCGAACGAGACAAAGTGCATTAGTTTTGGGGATAAGGGCATAAAGCTTATCTTTATATTTATCATTAAACATATATTCTCGAACAGACAAATAGCCAAAATATAACGGGGGGGGGGGCATAGTATAATGGTAATTTCTCATAATTTGTTTAAAATAACAAAAATAAGATTCTTTCGCCCAAGATTCGCCATTGAGCAAAGGTGGTTGCACACAATAATTCAATCCCCCACATCTCCTCAAAAAACTTTCCAATCCTCTATTACCAGTTGCGTGGCTACCAAAAAACACGAACTGATAATAAGGTGGTAAAGGCAAATTAAGATCCCACGCAACTTCGGCAGGAATCTTTGTGTAATCTAATTTTTTGGGATTAAGCAATGGAGGATATGGGTGATTAGCATATTTTTCTAAGAATGATTGAGAGGTAAGCCATAGTTTGATATTATCATACTCTTTGGCAATCAAATCCAAACTTGCTTTACATTCAATTAAAATATTATATTTTCTTAAGAAAAAAAAACTTAAGTTACATTTTGCTTTATTTACAAGAATAAACATCTTTAAAATTTTATACCAATGAGTTACTTTTATCTTTTTTGCTATTCTCTTCTTTTTCTTTCTAATTCGATAAGCAAGGGCGTATCGTAATCCTACCCTTTTAATAATTTTTATTGTTTTAGACTTTTTCACTCTTATTTCCCAATCGTTTTGATTACTTCTATTATAGTGAATCTAAGTAACTTTTTATAAAAGCCTATTTTTCAAACATAAAAATAATATCCCCAAATCAGCCCGAACAATCCTAAAAATAGCACAGGTAGAGTAACTACAAACGCCACTGCCATATAACGCATAAAACTAATGCGGATTCCATAGCCTTTTAACCTTTCAAGCCAAAGTAAAGTTGCAAGTGAGCCTATGGGTGTGAGTTTCGAGCCAATATTGCAACCAAGCAAATGTGCGATGATAAGACTTTCCTGCGCCTCATTCAAATATGCTTTAAAATCTGCAAGTGCGAGATTACCAAGCATTACCATAGGCAGATTGTTTATCACACTACTGCCAACACCACTTCCAAGCCCCATACTTACAATCTGCCATTCTTTTGGCAACGAGACAAACAACGACAGATTATCACTTAGAATCTGCAACACACCGCCATTTTTAAGCCCAAAAACGACAACAAATAGCCCAAGAGAAAATAATACTATACCAAAGGGTGCGTTTTTAAAACAAGAGAATATCCCTAGCTGCCCTTTTATCTTGCCATAAAGCAATGCCAAAATCGCACATAGAAATGTAAAACTTGAGAGTGGAATACCTAATTTATGCGCAAAAGCAATACCAAACACAAGAAGGAGTAGCAGGGCAAAACAAAAGATAATGCAACCTTTAGAAATATCACTTTGCAAATCCCTAAATTCAAGTCTAGGAGGCAAGATTCTCCTCACTATATACCAAAATCCTACAATCCCACAAATCACAACAATTTGGGGCAAAAACATAAGCACGCTAAAGCGGAGTGAGGGAATCTCAAAAAAATGCGCGGTGATAATGTTTGTGAGATTAGAAATAACAAAGGTATTTGAAGCAAAATCACTCACAAAGCTTACAAGAAACAAAAATACAATTAAAGGCGTGAAAAATACCTTTGTATTATGCACTTTAAAAAGTGTGAGGATTAAAGGTGTGAGGATTAAAATAGCACCATCGTTTGCAAAAAACGCACTTAAAAAAGCACTAAAAAGCACAAGAAAAATATAGAATCTTGCGCTACTTAAGCTTTGTTTCTCACCCTTTTGACTTAAGATTCGGATAAGTAATAATGCAAGGAAATCAAAAAATCCTAATGTTTCAAACGCGAGAGTAAGAAGGATAAGTCCAATGAGTGTAAGTGTGCTATCCCACACCATTGCCCATACACGCCAAATATCGTCCAAATTCACTACATTGAATAAATAAGCGCCTACAGCTCCTAAAGTGCTAAACACCCACAAAGGAAGATTTAAAGGACGCCAATAAATAAGAAGCATTGTGAGTATAAAAAGACTAAAAGCCATAAAATCCATAAAAGGCTACCTCGTTCATACCTGCTTTGATTTGCAATTTTTGCGAGATTCTAACATAGAGGGTATTAAGAAGAGTTAAGATTAACTTAGCTTCAACTGCTCTATTTCCCTAAGCGCATTCTTAAGACTTATACAAATTTGCTCACTTAAATCTTTTGGGCTTGGTAGATTCTCCAAATCCTCTAAACTCTCATCTTTTAGCCAAAAAATATCCAAATTCATTTTATCGCGCTTCTTAATCTCCCCAATGCTAAACGAGCGAAATCGCTCACTCTCCTTGCGATTTTCCATTGCCCCCACGCAAAAACAAGATTCAAACTCCCTTAAATGCTCCGCACTTAAAGGACTTGTTACAAGGCTTAGATTCATATTCGTGCGCATATCATACACCCACACTTTTTGCGTGGAATCCTCGCTTGTTGCCACTTTGTCAAAAAACAGCACATTTGCTTTCACCCCTTGTGCGTAAAAAATCCCTGTGGGCAGTCTCAAAATCGTATGCAGATTGAAATCCTCTAAAAGTTTTTTACGCACCTTTTCGCCAGCTCCCGCTTCAAACAGCACATTATCGGGTAGCACCACCGCAGCCTTACCCCCGATTTTTAAAAGATTCATAATGTGTTGCAAGAAATTTAGCTGCTTATTAGAGGTTGTGGCGAAAAAATCCTCTCTGTTGTATTCGTCCTTTTGGCTTTTCACCTTGCCATTTTCGGCTAGAATCTTAGTTGCCGATTTCTTGCCAAAGGGCGGATTGGTTAGCACCCTATCAAACCGCCGATTGCCTAACTCACTTAGAGAATCCCCGATTTCTATAATGCCTCCCTCGCCCCCAATTCCGTGCAGATACAGATTCATAGCGCACAAAGACGCCACTAAGGGCGTGATGTCCTTGCCACAAAGCCTCTCATTTCTTAAGCATTTGATCTCCTCTTTGTCTTTCGTCTGTGCTTTCATCGCCTCATACGCACTTAGCAAAAATCCACCCGTCCCACACGCAGGGTCGCACACCTCCATATTGGGCTTTAGCTCCATTAGCCCCACAATAGAATCTATCAGCACGCGAGGTGTGAAATACTGCCCTGCTCCCGCCTTTGTCTCTGTGGCGTTTTTCGCAAGCAGCCCCTCATAAATCGCGCCTTTGACATCTACATTCAAGCCTAGCCAAGTCTCACTATCCATAAGCACAAAAAGCTTTTTGAGATTCGCGGGTTCTTTGATTTTGTTTTGCGCATCATTATAGACAAGCCCTATCACGCCCTCACTCTTTGCAAGTTGCGCTAACGCGGCATTATACGCACTCTCTAGCTCCAGCCCATCTAGGTTTATAAGCCGCTCCCATTTGCAGCTTGTAGGGATTTTGCTATGCTCCCCGATACTCTCCCGCTCACTTTCCATTTTCAAAAACAGCAAATAGCTTAACTGCGCGACATACTCGGTATAACTCACACCACTATCACGCAAAATCGTTGCGAAATTCCACACCTTTGCAACAATCGCTTTTTCACTCATTTTTACCCCTTTGTATTATTTTAAAAGTTTCAACCTATTTCCACAATATGTTAATTTTCTCTCATTTTTTTAACACAATTTCCAATTCTGTTAAAAATCAAGCGGAATTTTAACATACTCCCTTTTTAAACAATTCAAATAAGCCAATATTGACATAATAATGATTCCTACCTATTTTTACACATCGCACGATTTTAAGCTCCTCACAAATTTTAAGATATTTTGAAGCAGTCTGCCTTGTGATATTAAGCTTACTTGCAATCGTTTCTATCCTAGTGTATGGGTGTATAAACAAAGTCTCTAAAAAATCTTTTGTGTAAAATTCAGTTTGATTTTTTAATAAATCTTTTGTGTGTTGCATAAGGCTTTGAATAGTTTTTATTGTTGTAGTCGTTGTTTTAGAAGTATATTCTACTCCTTTTAAAATATAGCTTATCCACTCTTCCCACGCATTTTCATCACGCACTTTTTGTAAAAGTTCATAATATTCTGCCTTATGCCGCACAATATAACCACTTAGGTAGAGTATAGGCAAGTCCAAAAGCCCTTTATACACAAGATATAGGATATTAATAATCCTCCCACTTCTCCCATTCCCATCATAAAATGGGTGTATGCTTTCAAATTGATAATGAATAATTGCCATTTTGATAAGCGGGTCTAAGTCTTGCATACTATCATCATTTATATATTGCTCTAAATTACTCATTAAACGCACTATATCCTCATAATGCTGTGGTGGAATATGCTTAATTTCTCCTGTGCTTGGATTTTTAAGCATTGTGCCACTTTGTCGTCTAAACCCCGCATCATTGCGTTCAAGTCGTTTTTGAATCGCCAAAATATGAGAGTTTCTAAACAACCTATCCCTACTAATAAGCCAAAATCCTATTTGTAGAGCCTTACCATAATCTTGCACCTCTTTAGTAGCTTTTGCCATTTTACTCTTATCAACTTGCGATAAAAACAATTCATCGTGCGTAGTGATAATATTTTCTATCTCACTAGAATCCTTTGCTTCTTGTAAGACTAATGCATTAATCAATATAAAGCGGTTGGGAATTGTCCTTGCTATACCTCTTAGCTCACTCAAAGCCCTTGAAGCAGTTACAAGTAATTTATACATATTTTCACTTATAGGAATTTCTAATGGAAGTTCATTTGGGATAAATTCTTTCATTCGCCTTGCCTTGATATGTTAAAAAATATAAAATTTTTTAACATTATAACAAAATATGTTAAAAATCAAGTGGAATCTTAACATATCAGCTCACCCTTAAACGCTTGGTTTAAAAGTGAGGATTTGAGTTTTTGGAGATTTTCTAGGCTTGCATTCACAAACTGCTCCAACTTCTCCAAATGCGCAAACTTGGATTCTAAAATCTGCACGATTTGATTTTGGGTTGCAAGGGGCGGAATCTTTAATGCTACCTTTTTAAGAGTATCTTTTGTAATACCATTAATAGTTGTCCCTCTGCTGCTAACAATAAAATTTTGTGCCTTATTTCTTATTTGAAATGCCATAAATTTCACATTTAAATCTATTAAAGGCAATAAGGCTTGACTATCTTGACTAAAACAAGTTTCTACATCTGTGATGCCTACCTTACCGAGTCCAACTCTTGTTACAACAATAATAGTATTTTTTGGCACAAGATTTGTAGCAGAGGCTTGAATAGCACTTTGATTTATAAATTTTTTAGGGATAATTGTAAAATTTTCATTCTCTATATTTGCGCTTGTAATCCAAGCAATATTACCGCTCCAAAACTTAGGGTTTGCAGTAGAGGGCGTTCCACCACCTATGACCTTAAATACTTCCCCAAGTGTTTTAATTTCCCAACCTTGCGGAATTTCTTCCTTTATGAGAGGGTGGAGGGGCTTGAATGGCGAAGTCGCTCCCTCCTCCCTCTCAAACTCTCCCTCCACCCCGACAACGCTTTTTAAGGTTTGCACTTTGTGCGATGAATTTTGAGATTCTGTAAGTTTGCCGCTAAAGGCGCAGTGGAGCAAGGAGGATTTAAGGCGCGGAATGTTTGTTTGAACCGACTTAAGATGACGCACTGCCTCATCAATATGCGCAAAGGCATTTTCTAGCTTTTCCACTATGGCTTTTTGAACCTCAAGGGGTGGGAGGGGGATTTTTTCTTTTTTATAATCCCTAAAATAAATATGTGGAATCGCTGAACCACTTATGTATTGGTTAAAATTGATTGTATGCAAAAAATGATATAAATATTTTAAATTCAAATTTTCATTTGCTTGTATGTAAGCCATTGTCCCTATTAAAGATGATTTTTCAGGCAATAGAAAGATTCTACCTACTCCCGCGCCATCTTTGACGATACCCAAACTTTCATTTTCTATGGTGTAGAAATCAATAGTTTTTAAAAATCCTTTCGCCCCATAGATTGGATATTTCCCTGTATTATTTTCAATACTGCTTAAAACAATATTTGAATTTTTAGAAGTGCAAACTTCTGCTAAGGTTTTAATTTCCCAATTTTTTGGAATATTGTTTATCATTATTTTCCCAATCCATCATAAAAATATTTTAATATATACTCATCAAAATCATCAAAATCATTGTGAGATTTGAATAAGTTTATTATTTCTTCAACGCTTGATTCTTTAAATGTTTCTAAAGCTTCATCAATCTTTAAATCATTATTTTCAAAGTTGATAAAGTTATATTTGTGCAATTTCTTTGATAACATTCTTGGCAAGCCAAATTCTTCTAAGGTATAGACAACAGAGGGAAGAAATGCGTTAGAAAGTTTGCTTACAAAGGGAGAAATATTAATGTGCTTATCAGGATAAAGAATTTGCTGTATTTCATTAATATCGTTAAAAAAACTAGCTATATCAAAAACAATGATTTTTTCAATATTAAAATAATCATTTATGTTAATAGTGCTATTGTTCAATAATGCAGAAGTGCCATTCCAATTATATTTTGCAAATACTTTAATATTTTTATATGCTCTATCTAGCTTCTTATCATTGTTAGAAAAAATATTTCTAACAGATTTTACCTCTAACAATCCCCAAGAATCTGGATTATCATTGTTAAGATGTTTAATGCTCTTCATAATTTCATTGACACTTTCTATGATTTGCAGGACATTTTCAATATTCATTATTATTTTGTAATTTTTTATATAGCTTATTAATTTTTGAAATTTTTGTTTATCTTTTATGAGACTGAATAGCTTCTGTTCAATTAATTTTTTACTTTCTAAATCAGGATTTTCTAAATCATTTCTATATAAAAACTCTTCATCAGGATTAATATCAATTTTTTCAACTTCTTTTTCTTCTATTTTATTTTCATTATCCAACAAATAAATATTTCCTACAAAATACTTAAACATTCTTCCGCCTCTACCAATTATATTTTTATAAGTAAAGCTGTTCAAAGAATCATTAGCAACTTGATTATTCCATATAATAATATTTCTTGCTGCAGTATTTACCCCTTCAATTAAAGAAGTAGTGCTTACCATAATATTCATACTAGGGTTTTCAGAAAATAATTTAACTTGTAATTGTTGTATATATCTATGAATTGCGGAATTATGTTGCCCTATACCATTTTTTATATTTGTTGCAAAATCCCATTCTCTGGCATAGTGTTTTTGCAGCCATTGAGAAAACGAATTAAGTTCCTCATTGCCTGCTTTAATAAATTTTAATAAAATTTTACATAATTTTTTAGAATTAGGTTTTGTGCTAACATAAATCAAACTTTTGCCAATTTCATTTTTTAAAAGATTTTGAATTTTTAATTCCTTGCTCCCTGTTTCTTTGCTTAAGTCAAATTTATTGAGAGCCACTGTTGTGATTGTCAAAATTTCTTTCTTTAAACCTGCTAGAAAAATTTTATTTTTAGACTTATCTTCTATGTCGTCTGCATTAGGGCATATATAATATTTTTGTTTGGCAATATTTTTAAACTTATTAACAATATTGTGAAGTATATGTGTTCTTCTGTCTTTATTAGACATTTTATAAAACTCATCTACTATAAATAAATCCAAGCTTTTTTCTCTAAGATTCTCAAAGTATTCTAAAGCCCTTTCCTGCGGGAAAATAAATATATTTTTATCTTTTAGTTGAGAACCGCTAGTTGTAATAATATGATAGTCACTACCAAATTTTAGCGTTAATCTTCTTCTTGTCTCGTCCATAAGCGAAATAGTTGGAACGATAATTAAGATATTGCTTGGTTTTTTAATGGCGATGAGTGCATCAATAATAAAGCTTTTTCCAAAACTTGTAGGAGCTGAAAGGATTAGATTTTCTCCCTCCAATAATCGTTTTAAAATCCTTGATTGCTCTCTATGCAATATCTTTGGTTCATTCTCTCCTACATCAGTCTTGAAACATTCACACACGAGCCTATCTGAAAATATGGCTGTATCTTGATTGATATAAGGATATATTCCAACCTCTCTAATTAAGTGGTTTAATACAGGGGAATAATTTCGTTTATTACCTATTTTATCAAGCAATCTAAAAAGCTCATTAGCTTTTTCTTTGTCATCAAGCGTGTAGATTCTTTTGCATTCATCAAAAATTTGTTCGTTAGTCATCATTGTCTATGTGCCTCAAAAATTTTATTGATTTGTGCTACTAATTCTTTTTTATTGGGAATTGGAAAAATTATAATATGAAATTTAATATATTCAATCAAAGGTATATTATTAAGTTTGCTAATAATCTTTTGAGATAAATTGCCGCATTGATTCTTATGGAATTCAATAATTAAATTTTTATAATTATCATCAAGACAAACTGAAGGGTTTTGCAAATGTTTTTTTGTCATTTCGCACTCATAAATAATAGAAATAGGTATATGCAAGATTTTTTTCATCTCATCTAGTGAAGTTCTATCATTAAGTGTCTTTTTTAGCTCTATCATTAAAAGCTTCTTTGAATCATCAGCATCACTTAAATAATCCTCAATATCATTTAAATTCATTATTAAAGATTTTTCCTTTTTTAATTTATCAGTAGCCAAAAGTTCATACACAGATTTTACTGCTTCATTAATAGAACCTGTTATATCATTATAAATTTTTGATTCTCCAAGCCATATATGATAAGTATTTTCTTCTAAGGTTATATGGACACTATCTGCGCCTTTTGCGTTATCATTAGGGTTTTGTTTGTAGAATATTTTTGGAACAACTGGTAAAGCATTGTAATAGCTTTTCATAATACCATATAAAAAAACTTCTCCAATTTCACCCCCTGAGTTATCAATGTGCATTTTAGAAATAGCTCTTTCCAATATATCACCTTCATTTCCACTCAACGCATCTCTTTCTTTTTTATTTAACGCAACTTCTTTTAGATTATTTATAATAAAATTCCTAAATTTCTTGCTCCTCCATTGATTGCTCTCAAAATCATTAACAAGAGATAGCATAGCGTGATTCACCGAATCATTTGACATAAGCCATTCGTCAATCAACACTTCAAAATCTACCTTATCCTTGTCTCTATATTTTGTAAAAGTATAATCACTCATTTTTTCCTCCTACCCCACCAATGCCAAGCTTAGTTCCTCCACGAGTTCGCCTAAATTTTCCTTAAAAATCGCTTTTGCTCTATAAATCCCGCCTAAGTCTGCGCAAATCTCTTGAATATCCTTAACTTCCGCACAGCCATTTGCGATAATGTATTCTTTGATAAGCTCCAAAAATGCCTCTTGCTCGGGGCTAAATGCAATGCCCTTTTTCTTACATCGCCCACGCCACAGATTATAACGCGCATTCGCCCCAATCGCAAAATCTTGCAACTCTGTGTCCATTTTGAGTGCATAGCGCACAAGGGAGATGAGGTTGGTTAGGTTTTTGCTAGGATTCTTACTCACTTTGCCCTTATCACGCAGTTTATACGCATTCCATAAGCTTGGAATATCCATAGAATCCTGCTTAAGCTTATGCGCTAATTCTGCAATCACCTCATAAGTTAGGTGGCGATTTTTGTAATTTTGTGAGTAGATAATGCTTAGAGCGGTGATTTCGTCTTTATGCTGCAAAATGAATTCATTAAATTGCGCGATGAGATTCTGCGCCTTTTGCGTGTCAAATTCTGCACTAAGCACAGAATCCTGCGAGATTTCATCAATATAAATTTTGCTCTTTTTTGCCAACTCTAAAAGCAGCTTGCAAAATGTGTCATTTGTAAAAATCTCTAGTGGATTGTGCGCCACCTCTGCCCTCTCTAACGCTTGTAAGGAATCCGCAAATGCTAAAATCTCTTTTGCAAGTGCGCAAAGGCTTTTGTTAGAATTAAGTTCTTGCAAACTCGCATTATCCTCCTTGCTTAAGCTTAACTCTAAGCGTGTAAGCCTTGAAGCGAGGCTTAAAAGTGCGTCTTTGTCATATTCACCTTTTGCCACACTCTCGCGCACCTGTTGCAAAATCTCCTTTAAACTTAAGCGTTTCTTGCGTTCTAAGGGGCGTGAATCAATCTTTTGGCTTTCACTCACGCCCACCGCGTCAATCACATAAAAACGCGTCTTACAATCCGCATTTGGCGTAACAGCCCTTAAATCGTCATTATGGATACTCCGCACCCCGCGCCCAACCATTTGCGCATAATAACTCGCCGATTTGACATCACGCATAAAAATCAGCACTTCTAAGGGCTTAATGTCTGTGCCTGTGGCTATCATATCCACCGTAACCGCGATTCTAAACTTTTTGGAATGCCTAAAGGCATTGATAAGCTCGTGTGGGTTTTGATTGCCGATATTATAGGTGATTTTTTGCGCAAACTCATTGTCTGCGTTAAACACTTCTCGCGCAAGGCGCACGATTTCCTCTGCGTGATTATCGTCTTTGGCAAAAATCAAAGTTTTAGGCAAATAGCTTCGCTCACGTTCGGGAAAAAGTAGGTCAAAGACTTTGTTTTTATAAGTCTCTAAAATCGTGCGGATTTGGCTAGGAGCAAGCACGGAGCGGTCTAAATCTGCTTTGGAATATTCTAAATCCTCCTCTAAGCTCTCATAGCCGATTTTTCGCGTGTCTTTGTCGCGGAATGGAATCTGAAATTCTGCATTCGCTTCAATAATGCTTCCTTGCTCGCTAATGCGCGTTTTAATCCTAAAGATTTCATAGCCCACATTGACTTTGTCAAGAATGGATTTTTCTAAGTCATATTGCGCCACAACATTTTGAGCGAAAAACCCTAAGGTATGCTTAGAGGGTGTCGCGCTAAGCCCGATAAGAAATGCGTCAAAATACTCTAGCACCTGTCGCCACAGCCCATAAATGCTGCGGTGGCATTCATCAATAACGATAAAATCAAAGGTATCAATGCCAATTTTGGGATTATAGGCAACTTCTTTTGTTTCTTTATCCTCATTTTCAAAGGCGGAGTGTTCCTCGTTTGCGCTATCAAACTCACTCTCTCCACGCAAAATAGAATACAGCCTCTGAATTGTCGTAATCACGACTTTGGATTCTGTGAGAATGTGATTTGTCTCTAAATGCACCACATTATAAATCTCGCTAAAATGCCGCTTATCTGCGCTTGGGCTGAAATTATCAAATTCTTTTTTGGCTTGTTTGCCAAGATTGTTTCTATCTACAAGAAACAAAATGCGCTTTGCTTTTGCTATGCTTAGCAGACGATACGCAAAATTACAAGCGGTAAAGGTTTTACCTGCACCGGTTGCCATTTGGATTAAGGCTCTTTGTTTGTTTTGTTTCAAAGATTTTTCTAAGCCCTCTATGGCTTCTTTTTGACAATCTCTTAGCTTTTTAGAATCTTGGCTGCTTAGTGGCGGGATATGTCGGATTCTCTCACGCAAAGAATCGGAATTAAGCTTCTCTAAAAGTTCTTTTGGCGTATGAAAGGCAAAAATCCTCCTTGCGCGTGGGTTTGGTTCGCGCAAATCTGTAAAATAAATTTCACTCGCATTGCTGACATAAACAAAGGGCAACATACCTTGAAAAGAGGGAATATGCGCGGGAAGAGTATAAGCATAATTTTTGGCTTGATTTTCCGCCCCACTTAGAGACAAAGAAATTTTTTTCGCCTCTATCACTCCACACGCCTTACCCGCGACAAATAGTATATAATCCGCCCTTGTGCCATTTTTTAGGATAAATTCTTTTATGGCGAGATTGCGTGCTGCATTGGGAGTGGAATCCCCTAAAGCGTAATCCTTAAAATCTCTTAACTCAAATCCCGCTAGTGATAAAAGCTTATCAATCTCTTCTCTTGCTTTTTGCTCTGGTTTATCCAAGATTCCCCTTTGAATTGCTTTATTATATTTTACAATAAACTTGAAAGTTATGCGCAAGGAATCGTAACTATTTTTTGGTAAAATACTATTCAAGAAGCACAAGGCACAATAGAGCTAAAAGGAGTCCGCTTGAATAATAAGCATTATTTTTTAACAATCTCTTTGTTTGCAGTGATATTTTTAGCAACTTCTAGCCTCGCAAGTCAAAAGGACAGCACTTTAAAACAGACTAATCCTTATTTAAAATCTTGGAGCGACATAGGGGAATTTTTTGCAAGTGATTATTTCTATGCGCCACTTTCTGGCACTTCAAGGCTAAGCAGCAACTTTTTTAGTATAAAGATTCTCAAGCACAATAAAAATACTTTACAATTAGGCTTTCTACTTGAAAAAGCGATAAATGGCGGGGCTAGACTTAGAGAATGGGGGAATGAAGGCTCTTGTTATAGAAATAATGAGAGCAAAGGTGAGCCCATTGCACTTTTAAAACCTTTAAGCCCTACACAAGCACAGATTCTATTCCCTGTTTTTCCACAATGCACCCTTATGGCACAAAGAGATGCTCAATACTTATATATTAATATAGAGAAGCAAAAGGTAAATAAAGCCTGTGCGTTTTTAGAGCAAAAATGTGAGCCTGATGTGGGTGAAGAATATTATATCACTGATAAATATTATAAGCTTAAAGCCGGATTTGACTGCACAAATGCAAGAAGTGCGAGTGAAAAGAGCATTTGTTCTGACCCCTCTCTAGCAAATGACGATAGGATAAATAATGTCTTGTATCTTGGTGCAAGAGAATATATAAAGAATCTCGCCTTAGAAGAATTAACGCTATACACAGATAAAAATAATGAAGTATCTATCAATGAGCTAGATTTAAAGCTTATAAACACTCTACAACAAGAGTTAGAGACACAAAAATCCCTTCTGCTTAAAAAGCTTTTAAATACTCAAAGAACGTATTTAAAAAACAGAGAATCTTGCAGCGATGATAAGAAATGTATAAAAAATGTTATGGAGGAGAGATTTGGTGAATTAGACTATCCTTTTCCAAGATATGAAGAAGAAAATATAAACAAAGCAGTGCAAAAAGTCTTTATGTCTCAAAAAAAGGATTAATATGAAAATGCCTCCACTCAATGAGCAAGAACGCGCAGTTCTTTTACATAAAGCCACTGAAGCACCTTTTAGCGGTGCTTATACAGATTGCTTTGAAAATGGAATCTATCTTTGTAGGCAATGTGGCACACCCCTTTATGAATCAAATGCAAAATTTCCTTCACATTGTGGTTGGGCAAGTTTTGATGATGAGATTCAAGGTGCGATAAAGCGCATACCCGATAGTGATGGTGTGCGCACTGAGATTATCTGCGCTCATTGTGGCGGACATTTAGGACATATCTTTGAAAATGAGGGCTTTACCCCTAAGAATATACGCCATTGTGTAAATTCACTCTCGCTTAGCTTTCGTAAAAACAATGCTCAATAAGAAAAGATAGAATCTACCCTATACGAGCGATTTCTTCGCTTAAAAATGTCTTCCAATGTTCAGGTGTAAGAGCTTTAGCAGTAATAAATATATCCTTATCGCCGCGTCCGGAAATATTAGCAATAATTTTTTTGCCTTTTATATCTTTGCATAGGCGTATAACAGCAGCGAGAGCGTGGCTAGATTCTAAAGCGGGAATAATGCCCTCATATTGAGCAAAAAAGCTAAGTGCTTCTAAAGCCTCTTTATCTGTGGCAGATTGAAATTCCACACGTCCAACCTCATACAAATGTGCTAATTGAGGTCCAATCCCCGCATAATCAAGTCCTGCCGAAATAGAATGCGTATCACTAAGCTGCCCATCTTTATCTTGCAAAAACAAGCTTTTATAGCCCTGTGCAATGCCTTCACTTGCATTTATTGTATTAATCCTAATAGCATTTTCCCCCTCTTTATCTCCTATACCTCCAGCTTCAACGCCAATAAGTCGCACACGCTCTTCTTTGAGATAATGAGTAAAAAATCCCATAGCATTGCTTCCTCCACCCACACAAGCTACCAAAATATCAGGCAAGGAGCTAAAATAAGCCTTTGTTTGCTTCTTAAGCTCTTTACTTATCACACTCTGCAAATCTCGCACAATATCAGGATATGGATAAGGTCCAAGTGCGCTTCCTAGCACATAAAAGCTATCATCACTTCTTTTACTCCACTCACGCAAAGCCTCATTAACTGCATCTTTAAGCGTCTTGCTTCCACTGCTGACACTATGGACTTTTGCGCCAAAAAGTTCCATATTAAAGACATTGGGACGCTGTCGTGCTATATCTATCTCACCCATAAAAATTTCACACTCTAAACCCAAACGTGCACAAGCTGCTGCTGTGGCTAATCCGTGCTGTCCCGCTCCTGTCTCGGCAATCACACGTTTTTTCTTCATATGCTTTGCTAAAAGCACTTGTCCTAGAGCATTATTAATCTTGTGCGCCCCTGTATTTGCTAAACCTTCAAACTTCAAATAAATATCATTTTTGAGAATCTTTGAAGCATTATGAGCATAAATAAGCGGTGTTGGACGTCCCACAAAATGCTTGAATAAGCTTTTAAGCTCCTTTTTATATGCTTTACTCACAAACACGCCATGATATGCTTTTTCCAATTCTTTTAAAGCCGGAAGCAAAATTTCAGGGATATATTGCCCACCAAAAGCGTGATTACCACCTTTTGCTTCCCCAAAATAACCATTTTTAGATTCTGTAAATATTTTCTTTTTCATTATTACACGCCACTCTTTAATTTGAAAGTAGCTGAGATTATAGAAAAAAACGCATTAGCTTCACTTTAAATAACATTCTTTTTAAACAAAATTATAGTATAATTGACACTTTCTTTAACTTTTATAATCATTTTGGAGGATTCTTTGAGCGCACAACCAAAGCCACAGCTTATGGGACATATCATTGCAGGTTATCCAAGCTTTGAATCAAGCTTATATGCGGCACTTGGTATTTGCCAAGCCGGAGCGAGTTATCTTGAAGTGCAGTTTCCATTTTCTGACCCAAACGCCGATGGAAGAGTTATTGAAGAGGCGTGCAATAAAAGCATAGCGCAAGGATTCAAAGTTGCTCAAGGTTTTAAGCTACTCCACACGCTCTCCCAACACATAAACCAAGACAACAAGCAGCCCACACGACTTATTATTATGACTTATGCTAATCTTATTTTTCATTATGGCATTGAAGCATTCATCAAAGAAGCTAAAAAATGCGGTGTATGGGGTATAATCGCACCTGATTTACCTATAGAATCTGATGAATCTCTCCGCATTTTAGCCAAAAAACATCATATCCGCATTATCTCTCTTATTGCTCCAAAAGTAAGCATATCACGGATTAAAAAAATTGCAAAAATCAGCGATGAAATCGTATATGTCGTGGCACGTGCTGGGATTACTGGGGAAAAAACACATATTGATAAAGCACTTTTTGAGTGGATAAGGCTTATTCAAAAGCACTGCAAAAAACCTATTGCACTTGGCTTTGGGATAAATTCCTACGAACAAGTAGCAGCACTAAAAGATAAAGTAGATATTATTGTGGCAGGAAGTTATTTTGTGCGATTTATTAGCGAGCTTAGCACACAATCTCAACTTAGCCCACAAGATTATATGCACAAACTTCAAGCACACGCACAAATGCTAATGGGTTGGGATATAAATGAGTAAAAAATGACACTTCTTATTCTTTTGACAATCTTATTTCTTATTCTCTTAGTATGTGGGAGTATTGCCGGACTTATAGCATATTTTTCTACAAAAAAACTACAAGAGCATTTAATCACACTCAATGCACAAATTACCACCCTTAAAGCTGCTTTAAAACAAGCTCAACAAGGCGAAACTTCATTAAAACAATCTACAGATAAAAATATCATTTCACAAAGCTTATCTCATCATACTCCACAAACACACATATTACAAGAAGCTGCTGCTTATACGCATTCTCAATCTACTACAAAAATACCAAAAGATACTTTAAAACCCACACAAATACTCCAATCACAATCCCTTAAGAAAAAAGACTTTTTTGATTTTGAATGGCTCTTTACACAAAGGGTAATGGTATTTTTAGCGGGAATTTTCTTTATTTTTGCAGCCTTTTTTCTTATTCGTTATAGCCTCGAACATAATTTGCTCACACCTGCTGTGCGCATAAGCCTTTGTATAGGATTTGGCATTATCCTTTTTGTAAGTGGCATATCTTTACACTATCTCCAACATCATAGCATTTTTTATAGAATCTATAACCTTGCACTCCACCATTTAAGGCGCATTGCTAACATACAACCTCAACCTCTCAAGACCTCTACTTCATATTTTTCTTTGCCGCATTTAACATTGCAAATAATTGCTCAAACACTTGTTGGTTCTTCACTCGTAGTGCTATTTTTTAGTTTTTATGGAGGCTTTAAGATTTATGGCTTTTTTGGTGATTTTTTTACGCTCATAACTTTAAGTCTCATTGCACTTATAGGATTAGGCTTAAGTGTGCGTTTTGGTGTGATTATTGGTATTTTTGGATTACTTGGAGGCTTTGCAACGCCTATTTTGCTCTCAAGTGGATATTATAACGCACCTTTTCTCTTTGGCTATTTAGGAATATTTTATATCATAAGTATGTATTGTGTGCTACGATATGCTCAATCTAAGCCTCAACTTATATACTTAATAGTGCTTGCAAATATCCTTATGGCTCTCTTTAGCTTACACTTTATAATATTTTACACTATGAGCAAGAGTGATTTATTCATAGCATTTTTGCTCTGTGTCGGTATGTTTTTAAGCAATATACTTTTACTTGCAAAATTTCACACCCTTAGAGAATCTCCTGTGTATAATAACTTTATTGCCTTTAGTATTCTCTCTCCTGTATGCTTTGTGGTCTGTCTTTTTGGGTGGGATGATATGGCTATAACTTTTTCTTTTGTAGAATACGCTTTTTTAGCTGTGCTTTGTGTATTGACATTGCTTATCCCTTGTATGCTAAAAAATCTGAGTTCATTTGTGCTCCATACTCCTTTGATAGCGACTTTTCTCTCAGTCGTAGCTCTTTTATTAAAATTAGACAATGCGCCATTTTTGCCCTTTTGTATCATATTTATGAGCTTTATCTCTGTGTATCTCTTCATATTTAAGCATAAGATTCTTTATCTGTGGCTGCAATTTATGGTTGTATGTGGATTTAGCATAATGATGGATATACATAACAAAGATGTATTGTATGTATATAGCGTATGGTTTGCAATGATTATTTTTGCATATAGCTATATTTACAAACATATCAACACAGAATGGGCAAAGGCAAAAAGCCTTGATTATCTTTTGTTGTTTTATAGCATTTTATGTGTTATAGGGGCACTTAATTTAAGTAATATGCCTTTTGTGATATGGGTAAGTAGTGGGCTGATACTTGCATATCTAGGTGGGCAGATTCTCAAACGCAATATTGCATATTTTGAATATATTTTTATCACTCTTGGGATATTAGCAAATGTCTTCTCAAAAGAGGGATTGTTTTATATTGATATTGATTCGGTAAGCATTTACTCTCCAAATCCAAATATATTTATTACATTATCCGCCTTATTTGGAAAAACTATGCACTATCATTTTAGCACTCTTTTACTCTCTCTTGGCTCTTGTGCGATTTTGCTTTTTATTTTAAAAAATAAATCTTACGCATTTCACACCTATGTCAATATCATCTTATTGAGCATTTGCTGCATAAGTGCAATTTTAATTGTGCAGGATCTATGCTCTATTCATCTTTTTGGACATCATCTTATCTCATATCCTCTAAGCACATTGTGTATTGGGTTTTTGGCACTTATTATGGGAAAATATTTATCTGCAATTAACACACTAAGCATAAAGGCACAACAGGCTTATATTTTTATAGTAGGCTTTTTATGTGTGAAGTTTTATTATGATGTGGTTATTCTTGGTATATTTGCGTATAATCCACTTATAATGCTTATCCCTCATTGGAATCTTTATGATATGGCTCTTTTACTTGTTGGATTAATAGGTTGCCTTCTTATCGCGTGGCACTTCCAAAGCATATTTACATATTTTCAAACACAAGATTATATGTTTAAAAAAGATTATAAGCACATCATTTCTGCTATCCTTTATGTAAATTATAGCCTTATTTTCGCACTCGGGCTTATAGTGCTATTTTTTGGAGTAGCTTACGGATTCTATGTATATCATTTTTTAGGAGATTTGATACACATACCCGATAGCACAATTAATTGGGATTTTTGGCTTATCTTTCCTTTGCAAAACTACGCTTATTCGGTAACTTTAGTGCTAAGTGGAGTAATACTTTTATACTTCTACATCAAAAAGCATATAAAGATTTTTAGAATCTACTCCCTTCTCTTATTTATCCTTGCTACCTCAAAAGTCTTTTTACTTGATACAAGCTCTTTTGGTGGAATTGCTAAGATTGTGCTTTTTATCTTTATGGGCATTGTTTTTCTCTTACTCTCTTATATCTATTCACGCTATATTAACAAAGAACACGCTTAAGGCTCAATGATATAAGGCACGGAGCGCACACCCGTATCTGCCACCGCTTGTGTAAGTGCCATAGCTGCTTTTATATCCATAGATTGTCCTTTAGATTTAGGCGTATAAAGCTTTTGAAGCATAGCAATATCTTTGGCTTGATTACCGCTTTTATTTTTTAGCGCATTTGCAGCTTTAAGTATAGAATCTTCACCCAAAAAGCCTACGACCAAAAGTTCTACATTTGCGCTTTCTAAACGTTTATCAAGATTTGCAAATTCTCTTTGGCAATAAGGGCAGTTAAAATCAGATACGATATAAATAGTTTTGTTGCTTGGCTTTTTTGCTTTAAAGGTAAAAACATTGGCTTTTTGGGCTTTAAAAACCTCCTTAAGTTTTGCGCTAATTCTTAGCTTTTCTTTTTCATATAAATTTTTATAAAACTCTTGCACACGAGATTCTGTGCTTTTATCTTGAGCAATTAACACTTCAGCTTGAAATATCATTTTACCATCATCAGTAGCAAGAAATGGCGCTTGTTGATTATTAACCTCCACTATAACCATACTCAAACCACTCCCTAAATCACTACTAGAGACGATATTTCCTTGAATCTTATTTGCTTGGAGTGTTTTTTGTAGCTCTGCCTTATCAGCCGCACCATACCCTATACTCCATATAAAAAATAATGCGATTAATCCTTTTACAATGTTCATTTGTGCTCCTTATTTTTAAAAATATGCGATTATAGTCTTTATGAGTAATCTTTTTAGAATCTTTTGTCATTATCAATATTTTACTTACATTGCTTGGGCTTCATTAGGCTGCACAGGAGCAGATTCTATACGTTTGAGATAACCATCTTCAAGCATAATTTCTACAATGCGTTTAAAAATCGGAGCAGCTGTGCGTGCGCCATAATAATCATCTTTTATATCAGATTCAAAAGCCACAACACCAATGGTATAAGCATTACTTTCATCTTGTGCAAAGCCAAAAAATGAGCCATTATACTTACTATCATATTTCCCATTAAGAGCGATTTTAGCCGTGCCTGTTTTACCCCCAGTAATAATACCTTCTACTTGGGCTATTTTAATAACCTTTTGCACAACTTGAATAAGCGTATGATAGACTTGCTGCGTTGTTTGTGGAGAAATAATAGCGATTGGTTCAAGTCGCTTAGGGATATACTTTTCTCCACTCGGAGAAGTTACATATTCGCTTACACGAGGTGTTATCAAGTATCCACCATTGCTAAAAATTGCATAAGAGCGCAAAAGCTGTATAAAAGTCGCTCTCATTCCATATCCATAGCTCACACTCGCACGATACACTTCATTGTTAAAAGTTTTAGGGCTTGGCACTAAACCCGTTTTTTCATAAGGCAAGTCAATCCCGCTTAATTCCCCGAATCCAAAAGCGTGGAGTGCGATATGATATTCATTGGGCTTTAAATCTTTAGAGATTTTTACCATACCTATATTGCTAGAACGCACTATAACATCTTCAGCACTTGCGCTTTTGAGAGGATGAGTATCGCGTATAGTATAACTTTTTAACTTGTAGTAACCATTATCAAGCTCAATCATATCATTTGGGCTTACCATACCCTTTTGCAACAAAATGGCATAGATGATAGGTTTAATCGTGCTGCCTGGTTCATAAGAATATTCAATGGCATTGAGATTAAGATGTGGATAATCTTTTTGTTGAATATTCTTTGGGTCAAAGCGATTTGAAGTCGCAAGAGCAAGAATCTTACCTGTTTTAGAATCCATTACTCCAGCAATAATCTCACGCACCTTATAACGTTTTTTTGCCTCATCAAGTTCAAACTCTATTTTACGCTGCAAACTTAAAGGAATACTTAGCGTAACATCAAAACCATCTTGCCTACTTTGAATATGCGCTGATTTATTGGCAATGACGTTAAAGCCCACATCGCGTTTGCCCGTGATATTGCCATCTTGCTTAGGAGAAAGTATATCATTATAATATTTTTCTACTCCCTTGACACCATCAACACGTGTGATATTTTGGCTCTCAAATTTACGCGTATAGCCTATGAGCGGCTCAAGGATATTTTTATATACATAATTTCTATTATTGCCGCTCACTTCAATGCTAAGTCCCATTTTTTGTATCACGCGTCCTCTTTTATCTTCATACTCACGAAATACGTCATAACGGATAAGGATAAGATTGAGATTCTTTAAATTTGTCGCCACAGCGGAATTAAGAGTATAAGAAAGCACCACATAACCCTTTTGGGCTAATTTTTTGCTAATCTCATCTTTAGGAATACCGCTATATATGGAAAAAAGTGTGATAAATAGCTCTTTTTTATCTGGGTCAATACTTTGAGTATTCACACTTGCTTTATAAAGTTTATCACTATAGGCGACTTCAAAACCATCACTTGTATAAAGACTGCCTCTTACCGAAGTATCACTCTTAGTTGCCGTTACTGCAGGAAGTTTGCGTGGAGTTACTATTTTGACATACACAATGCTAAGAAAAATAATAAAACATAATAAAATCAAGAAAAAAACAGATATAATCACACCTGTTTTTTTCGCATAATACGCCACAAATGCCCTTAAATTTGAGTTCTTAAAATCTCTTTATAAGCATTAATTGCTTTGTTTCTCACTTCAAGCATTACTTTCATACTATTTTCTGCACGATTAATCGCAATTGCTGCTTGATGCAAATCTTTCACTTGCCCACTTGCTATATCTGCAAGAGCTTTTTCTGAAGTTTGTTGCTCTGTATTGACATCTTGAATAGAATCTTTAAGAGTTTTAATAAAATCAAGTCCATCTTGCCGATTTTTTATATTTTCTACATTCTTATTGTTCGTGCCAATAGGTTGAATATCGTTTGTAATCACACCAAATTTATTAGACATCTATTTCTCCTATGCTTGAAACATTGTAATTGCATTGCTCGCCATATTCTTTGCACTTTGAAATGCTGCAACATTTGCTTGATATGCACGAGTTGCTTCTATTAAATCGGCCATTTCAACAACGGGATTAACATTAGGATAAGCGACATAACCTTCAGAATTCGCATCTGGGTGGCTTGGGTCATATTTCATAAGCGGCTCCCTGTCATCACGCACGATTTTTGGAATATAAACGCTCATTATAGCAGGTTTTGGTTCTTTTCCCAAATCGCCTTCATTTAATGGGTCTTCATATCGTAATTGCTGGTTATTTTTGCCCAATTTTTCATTTAATACTTTATTAAAATCAAATGCACGAAATATCACTTCTCTTCTGCGATATGGACCACCCTCATCGGTGCGTGTAGTGTTTGCATTGGCAATATTTGATGAAATCGTATTAATACGCACTCTTTGCGCTGAAAGCCCATAACCGCTAATATCAAAACTTGAGAGAAACATATTTGCTCCTTAATTATTTTAGATATTTCTACCTGAATCCATAGCATAAGCAAAAATACCCTTATGCCTCTTCAAAGCACTTGTGAGAGCTTGATACATTGTGCTATTTTTGCCCATTTCGCTTGTTTCTACGTCTAAATCTACGCTATTGCCGTCATTTTTTGCCAAATGTCCATCACGCCAAAACATTGTAGCAGTGTCCTTATCTATGCGTCTTGTATCAAGGTGTTTGCTTGAAGTTTTCGCAAGCTCAAGCTTATAGCTTCTAGGCGCAGTGCCAAATATTTTTTTATTTTCTCGCGATAAATATTGTTCAAAATTGACATCTTTAGGACGATAAAAAGGCGTATCAACATTAGCAAGATTTGACGCAATCATATCCTGACGGATTGAACGATAATCAAGCGCCTTATGGACGATAGGATAAACCTTTGAAATATCTGCAATAGCCATATTTTTAACCTCTCTTTACACAATATTGTGCAAATATGAAAGCAAAATATATTCCAAATATTTGCTTTTTTAAGGTCCTCTATAAGTTTTTACGAATGGATATGCTCTAATGTCCTTAAGCTGCATTTTAGATTCTAAAATATCCTTATAAGTTTGCTGCTGTATAGAATCTCCCATATCATAAATGCCTTGCCTTGCAATCGCACTCGCACTTATCAGATTAAACCAAATGAGTGCTATATCTTTTTTATCTTCATCATCAAGTCTTGCGTATCTACTATCAGTTGCTGGTAAAATAATGCCCTTAGCCACATAACGCCAATGAGCAATACTTTCAAAAATATTACTTAAAGCATTGCTCTCGGTAACTGCAAGGCTTTTTGTAATCATAGGATTATTTTTAAGCGCATTTTGATAATCCCCATTTGTAATGGCAATTTCAAGCATTTGTGCCGCTATTTTATTAGTAGGAAGATAAATACCATTATCAAGTAAAAAGAGTATGAGAGTTGCCGCGTCTGTATTGCCCCAAAGTGCTGACTGCATAAGAGCATTAAGCGCACGAGTATTTAGCCCAGAGAGTGCAAAATGCGCATAAGCACTCACAAGCAAGAGAGAATCTTGCTTACTTAATCCCTCACACAGCAATTTTTCACCACTTAAAGCATAAGAATCTAGACTCACAAGCCGCCCTAAAAGCTCTTTGCTTGGTTGTGAATGTGTAAAATCTATAATATGCCACACCTTGCTATCATTTATTTTTTCAGGCATAAAAGTTAAAATAAAGCCTATTTGTTCCTCTGCCACGCGTAAGCAAGTAATGCAAGGTGAGCGAGTGTCCATTATTGCCAATTGCATAAGATAGACTTTAGCAAGTGTAGAATCTTTTGCCAATGTCGCAAGTTCTTTGATATGGGGGATATTCTCCGCGTTGTCCCTTAGAGGCATTTTGCGAGATTTTTGGATAGAATCCACAATCAAAGAAAGAGCTTTAGATTCAGCTTTTGCATTATGATTTGTCTTTATTTTCTTATCATTTGTGCTCATCTCGCATTGAAGCACACCACCCAAATCTGCCTTACTTGTTTGCAAAAAAGCATTTTTTATAAACGCTTCTTTAAATTGCGGCAGAGTAAAATCACTTGCACACACTAATGCCACAGATATAACCAAACTTATAATATATCGCATTCCCTCTCCTTGTGCCCAAAACTTAACATATTTATACAACAAACCTATATCAAATCATACGGGAAATATTTATAGCCTTTAAATTCTTCTTTATCTACACCTAAGATTTTTAAAACAGCTGCTCCTTCATAATTCCAATATCCACTATAAACTAATCTCTCGTCAGGATATTTATGATCTCCCCACCAAGCATCACCTCTGCTTTTGCTATACCATTGCTTAAGATAGGTTTTAAAATAATCGCTCTCTTTGGTTTCAATAAAAAGCTTAAGCGTATCGTATTTTTTGAGACTTTGCGCCATTTTTGAAAAGTCCTTTTCCGCTCCCTTACTCGCTAGAAAATGAAGCAACCAATCATCATAATATGTGTCCTCCTTTTCCCTCTCGTTCACATTAAGCTGCTCTAATACCCAAGAAGTATTCATATCGCACAGAATCATCACAGCAAGTTTTTCAGTATTTGTAGTGTAATCACTTATATCAAAATTATTTTTCCATTCATTGAGACTTTTTACAAAGACTTGCTTTATAGATTCTATATCATCACCCCTAGAATACATTGCCGTTGCTATGCAAAAGTTTTCGCTGTAAATATTATGGCTCTCATTGTATTTTTTCAAAAACTTCTCTTCCGCCCTAATATACCTATCAAAATATTCCTCATCTTTGTGAATATCTCTTAGTGTTTTTGGCGTTTTTGGCTTTTCATCGTCAATCTCTATGGGCGTTTTTTGATAGCTCTTATCCTCCAAACGCTCATAGTAGATTCTCACCTGTTCAGGCACAGTAAGAGTCGTATCGATATTATATTCCTTGATAAGCTGTTCCCAGCTCCGCGCACCTGCTGCTTTTAAAAGTTCCTCATTCTGTGCCACATCACAATAATCCAGCACAGATTGAGGCTCACTATACTCACCTCTACCTTCAAGTATCCTTTTACCATTCCTTTCAACTTTGTGGCTTTTTTCCATATAGCCCACCGCATTGACCTCCGCCCCATACTTGAGTAGCAGCTGTATGCTAGCTCCCATTGGTGCTTCACGGGCGAATGTAGAATTTCCAGCATACATCAAAGGCGTAGCTCCGATATTTTTACCACCCAAATCCCAGCCATCGCTTAGAGTTGGCGGGATATTTTTCACATTTGGATTCGCACCATATTTGAGGGCAAATTCAAGATTAGGTGCCTCATTCATCTTCGCCCAAAAATGCAATTTTGTCTCACCATTCCTGCCATAGACTTCCCACTTCGCGCCCTTGTTTAAAAAGTATTCAATCACAGATTCTCTCTTTTTCCCCTCAAGGTCAATATACGCAAGAAGCGCATTATCACCACGATATTCATAATCTGCCCTTAGTCCGCACTTTTCAAGGAGTTCAAGCATTGCAAAATTTTTACTAGAGCTATTTCCCGCACAAGCTAAAAGTTCCACAGGATCGAGGAAAGATTCATTATACTCGAAGCACTTTTCATAGAAAGTTTCTTTCACAGGATAAACCTTGAAAAACTCACTCACGCTATCCAAATTATTGTTTCTCACCGCACTAAACAACTTAGATTTTAATTTTTCTTTTTGTTCTTGACTCATCGCCTTGAGATCCTCTAGTGTTTTCATTGTGTCTCCTTTGGTTAAATATTCTGCAACTATGAATTGAATATGCAGATAATATCAAGGCTTTTGCTTTTTGATTTGATATATCACGCATAACAATAAATAAAAATTCATAGCTTTAAATTAGTGTCTTTATTTCCTTTTTGATGTTTTACTTCTGGAATCTAAATCCACTTTAGTAGCCTTCAATTTTGTATTAAAATATTATCTTTATTTAATTTAGCGTTTTATAGGTATGAATTTATCTTGTGTGTTTTGCATTATATCCCCTCTCTGTATGAAGTATCTTTTACTTGCGTTGCGTATTGTATCGTTTTTTTTTTTTTTGTAAAGTAGGATTAGACATTGAATCTAATAATATCAATACTTAAGACTTCACTTAAAAACCAAACATTCAAAACTAAAGTCAAAAATGGCATACAAAGTTGAGTTTGTATTATACAAGCTCAATAATTGCCATTTGTGAAGCATCTCCTCTGCGTAAGCGTGTGCGTTGGATTCTTGTGTATCCACCATTGCGAGAGGCATATTTAGGAGCTATTTCTGTAATGAGCTTCTTTGTAGCAGATTTATTTTGTAAATATGCAAAAACATAGCGGTGTGCATTTAAATCTCCGCTACGCGCTGCTGTAATAAGCTTTTCAATATAGCTTTGTAATTCTTTTGCCTTAAATACCCCTATTTCAATCTTACCATATTCAATAAGTGCAATAGCAAGATTCTTAAGCAATGCCTTGCGATGAGCTGAAGTCCGTCCTAATTTCCTATATCCGTGTCTATGTCTCATTGTTTTGCTCCCAATTAATTACTTTTAAGTTTGGCTAACTTACGATTGAGTAATGGCAAGATATCATCGGCAATTTCCCCACCAACAGGGTATCCTAGCTCCTCAAGCTTATCTGCAATCTCATCATAAGATTTTTTACCCATATTTTTGATATTTTTAAGCTCATTCTCACTCATAATCACAAGCTCACCAACATATTTTAAACCAGACCTATCAAGACAATTAAAACAACGCGCACTTAAATTGAGTGTGTCTATTTTAATCATCAAAGTTTTAAGTTCTCCAGAATCTTCAGAAATATTTCTTGTGCCGCTAGAAGCAGTGCTCAAATCCACACCAAAAATACTCATTTGTTTGTGCATTATGGCTATGGCTTCTTTAAAAGCTGTTATAGGTTCAATTTGCCCATCTGTCTCAATATCAAACACAATTTTTTCATAATTTGGATTGTCTTCAACGAGCACATTTTCAATTTCATACACTGCTTTTTTTACAGGCGTAAAATACGCATCAAGCGGGATATAATCCTCTGAAATTTTACCACGTATGCTTTCACTTGGCACATATCCAATACCCTTTTGCACGATAAGAGAAAAACTCAAAGAGGCATTCTCATTAATTGTTGCTAAATACGCTTCGGGATTGACAATCCCCACCATATCATTAACGAGCTCATTTGCACTCAAAACCATTGGACCTTTAAATTCATAGTGAAGCTGCACATTATCACTCTCCGTGTCCTTAATAAGAAAGCGAATATTCTTGAGGTTAGTAATAAAATGTGACACATCTTCTACAATACCTCTAATTGAATCAAACTCGTGTGTTACACCCTGAATCCTCAATGCCGTAGGGGCATACCCCACAGAACTTGAGAGAAGTAATCGGCGAATAGGGTGGGCAAGAGTAATAGCATAACCTGATTCAAAAGGATAAGCACTAATTCTGATTCTATTGGTTGAAATTTCCTCAATGCTTATATCAGTAGGGATATAAGGCTCAATTTTAATCATATTCATTCTACAACCATCCTTATGTTTTATTTCTTATTTAGAGTAAAGCTCAACGATTAGTCTTTCTTCAATAGGTATTACAACCTCTTCCCTTTGTGGAAAACGCGTGAATATACCAAATTTCTTTTCTTTATCCACATCCACCCAAGGAACAATACCTGTTTGAGAAGTCAAGTCAATCGCCCGAATCACTTGAGGATTGTTTTTACTCTTTTCTTTTACTTCAATCTTTTGTCCGGGTTTTACCATATACGAGGGAATATCCACACGCTTACCATTTACAAGGATATGTCCGTGTGTAACAAGCTGACGAGCAAAACGACGTGTTGTCGCAAAACCCATACGATACACAACATTATCAAGTCGCTGCTCAATGATACGCACAAGATTCTCACCTGTATTACCCTCTTGACGATTTGCCTCTTTAAAAAGCGCACGAAATTGCTTTTCGCTTACGCCATACATAATCTTGGCTTTTTGTTTTTCGCGAAGCTGTAAGCCGTATTCGGAAATCTTGCCTCTTTTTTGCCCGTGTTGCCCGGGTCCATAAGGTCGCTTATCAAGTGCGCATTTACCTGCCAATCTCCTTTCACCCTTAAGTGCAAGAGATATACCAAATCGTCTCTCTAATTTTTCAACTGGTCCTCTATATCGTGCCATTTATACTCCCTTACACTCTTCGTCTTTTTGGCGGTCTGCACCCATTGTGCGGCAATGGTGTAATATCTTTAAGCCATAGCACCTTAATACCTTCAACCGCTCCCACACTTTTTACAGCTGTTTCGCGTCCGCTGCCTGGTCCTTGAACCTTAATACCTACTTCCTTAATGCCGTGCTCTTTAGCTTTTTCCATTGCAGATTCTACTGCTTGTTGTGCGGCATAAGGTGTAGATTTCTTACTTCCTTTGAATCCTAAACCACCCGCAGTAGCCCAACACAATACATTTCCCATTTCATCGGTAATTGTTACATTTGTATTGTTAAATGATGCAGAAATACACACTATACCCCGTGCAATATTCTTTTTAACATTTTTTTTCTTTGTTACACTTTTTTTTGCCATACCTACTCCTTACTTACTACCAACTGTTTTCTTTTTGCCCTTGCGTGTGCGAGCATTATTTTTGGTAGTTTGTCCCCGAACAGGCAAACCTTTTCTATGCCTCAAACCTCTGTAACTTCCTAAATCCATTAAGGATTTAATATCCATTGTTACTTTCTTTCGAAGGTCACCCTCTACCATATAACTTTCTTGAATCTTTTTTGCAATAGATGAGACTTCATCTTCGCTGAGATCAGAAACTCGCTTATCAAAAGAAATATTTACAGCCTTAAGAATATCTTGAGAACTCTTAAGTCCAATGCCATAAATATAAGTGAGAGCATACTCCACTCTTTTCTTTTTTGGCAAATCTACACCAGCAATTCTAGCCATTTTTTATCCTTGTCTTTGTTTATGTTTTGGGGTAGAACAAATTACCCGAACTATACCCTTACGCTTGATAACCTTACACTTGTCGCACATTTTTTTGACTGAAGGTCTAACTTTCATACCTAGCTCCTTTGTATTTTCTAACTTTTTTGAGTTAAAAGTGCCGATTCTATAAAAAAAATATTTAAAAACTACTTACAAAAGCACTATTTATGCCTATAAGTGATTCTACCCTTATCCAAGCTATAAGGTGTCAATTCAATTTTCACCATATCGCCGGGTAAAATCTTAATATAATGCATACGCATTTTGCCTGCAATATGGCATAACACTATATGCCCATTTTCAAGCTGCACGCGAAAAGTCGCATTTGGCAAAGCTTCAATAACTTTGCCATCAACTTCAATCACATCATCTTTTGCCATTCTTATACCTCCGTTAAAATCTCTGCTTTGCCATCAACAATTGCAATCGTATGTTCATAATGGCTACCATTTAAACCATCTTTGGCTATTACCGACCAATTATCATTTAAAATCACAGGCTCCCCATTATGTTGAGCAATCATTGGCTCTAAACAAAACACCATACCTTCTTTAATTTTTGGTCCTTGATTTGTATGAGGAGATTCTAAATAATTTGGAATCTCTGGCTCTTCGTGCGGACTTCGCCCGATTCCGTGCCCACAAAATCCACGCAATGGAACGAATCCACGCCCATTAATCGCTTGTTCTAGAATGAGGCTTAATTCCTTAAAGCGCATACCTATTTTGACTTTAGAAATAGCCTCATATAAAGTATCCTTAGCACAATCAATCAAGATTCTATCTGTCTCTTGAATATCGCCAATCCCAATAGTAATTGCAGCATCGCCATACCAGCCATTATATTCCACTCCTATATCAATCCCTACAATATCACCATTTTTGAGTATATAATCTGTGGGGATTCCGTGAATAATCACTTGATTCACAGAAATACAAATTGATTGCGGAAAACCATACAACTGATAAAATGAAGGTCTCCCTCCTTGCGAGATAATAAAATCTTTTGCTTTTCTATCAAGCTCAAGAAGACTTATGCCCTCTTTTGCTTCAAGACGTAGAAGTTCAAGTGTTTGAGCAACAATCTTATTAGGTATGCGCAAAGATTCTATATCTTTCTTACTTTTAATACCTATCGCCATATTAGAGCCCTACGGCGCTTAGGGTCTGATATTTACTCATATAAATTTGGGCTTCTATGCGTCTCATCGTATCAATAGCGACTTGCACGACAATTAATACCGCTGTCCCACCAAAATAAAAAGGAACTCCTGTAAGTTTTACAAGCACCCAAGGAAGCGTTGAAACAAGAGCCAAATATAATGCACCCCAAAAAGTGAGATTACTCGCAACATTATTAAGAAAATTTGCTGTGCCCTCTCCCGGACGCAAACCGGGTATAAAACCGCCTTGCCTTTTTAAATTATCTGCAATGTCCTTCGCATTAAAAACAATAGAGGCATAAAAAAAGGCAAAAAATATGACAAAAATAAACATAAGCAAATTATAAATATAACCATCAGGCTTTAAAATATCGGCAACCGCTTGAATCATACTATTTGATGATGCTTGCAAAATTGTTGAGGGAAATACAAGTAGCGCAGAGGCAAAAATAGGGGGAATAACGCCACTTAAATTCATTTTTACAGGAATGTAATTCATAATGCGCTTATTTTGATTTTGCATAACAACCTTACGCGCATAAGAAACAGGTATGCGTCTCTCGGCAAGCTCTATGAAAATAATCACTCCAACGGTTATAACAATCACTGCAAGAAGAATAAGCAACATAAAAACATTAATTTGTCCTGTATTAACAAGATTAAATGTTTTTCCTATATTTGAAGGAATTGAAGACACAATCCCACCAAAAATAATAAGACTAATCCCATTACCCACACCTCGTTGTGTGATTTGCTCTCCAATCCACATAAGAAGCATTGTCCCTGTAAGCATTGAAAAAACTGATATAGCAATAAAAAGATTTAAATCAATTTTAATTGCTCCGACACTCATACTATTGAGCCCTATACTTACGCTCACAGCTTGGACAATCGTAATAGCAATAGTTACATAACGCACGATTTGCATATATTTTTGCATACCATCACGTTCTTTTTTCATTTTAGCAAGATTGGGGAAAGTCGCTGCAAGAAGCTCCATAATAATAGAAGCGGTAATATAGGGCATAATTCCCAAAGAAATAATACTAAAACGTTCCACGGCATTACCGCTAAACATATTAAATAAGCCAAGTGCATTATTAGCATTATCATCAATAAATGATTTAATAATACTCACATCTACACCTGGCACAGGCACATATGCCAAAATTCTATATGCAAGTAAAAAAGCGAGTGTGATAAGAATCTTATTTACAATGCTCCTTGTCATTCTTTGCTTCCACTTGTTTTAATGCACTCATCTTTAATTTTAGACATCAAAGCTTTTGCTTTTTTCCCAATAAGCTTTACTTTCACTACATTCTTAGGAATACTAAAATGTGTTCGTAACACTTCCATATTGATTTCACTTAGAGAATCAAAAATATGTGTTTTATCAACATTAATGACAATAGGCTTTTGAACACGTGAGCTAAAACCAATTTTTGGCAAACGTCTTTGAAGCGGTTGCTGTCCTCCTTCAAATCCTCTTTTTGCTTTATAACCACTACGTGCAGTTTGTCCTTTACCACCTCTAGTAGAGGTTTTACCCATACCACTCCCTTGTCCTCGCCCTATGCGTTTAATTTTTCTTACGCTTCCATTTGCTGGTTTAATTTTTTCTAGCATAAGTTTCTCCTTAAGCTTTGATTCTCGCAAGTGCATCAATTGTTGCGCGCACTACATTATAAGGGTTATTTGAACCAAGCGATTTTGTCAAAATATCTTTAATTCCTGCAAGTTCAATAACAGGACGCGTAGAGCCACCCGCAATAACACCTGTTCCTTCACTTGCTGGTTTTAATAAGATTCTACTTGCATTATACTTATGCTCAATATCGTGGGCAATTGTTGTGCCTTTAATATTCACTTTGATAATGTTTTTAAACGCATCATCAATAGCTTTTTTAATCGCATCAGGCACTTCTTTAGCTTTACCAAGTCCAAAACCAACAAGTCCATTTTTATTACCTACAACTACAAGTGCATTAAAACGGAATCTACGCCCACCTTTAACAACCTTTGTAACTCTACCGATATTTACAACCACTTCGCTAAATTCTTCTCTATTGATTTCCATAATCTTCCTTTATAACTTTATGCCATTTTCACGTAAAGTATCAGCAAATGCTGCTACAACCCCGTGATAAAGGTATCCATTTCTATCAAAGACCACCTCTGTAATCTTAGCCTTTTTAAGTGAAGTTGCAAATTCATTAGCAATTTGCTTTGCGTTCTCTTTATTATTTCCTAAACCAAGCTTTTTGCCATCAACACTTGCAAGCGTTACACCCAACTCATCATTGATAGCTTGCGCATAAAAATATTTATTGGATTTAAACACGCTTACACGTGGCTTGTCAGCTCTACCAAAAATTTTCCCTCGTGTTCGAAGCTTTCTTTTTACTTTAAGAAGCTGTTTTCGTTTTAATACTTTATCTGTCATCGCATAATCCTTGCCCTATTTTTTAGAAGTTTTACCAGCTTTGCGAACAATCATTTCGTCGCTGTATTTAATACCTTTACCCTTATAAGGCTCTGGCGGTCTAAATTTTCGAATCTCAGCTGCGATTTGCCCTATTTGTTGCTTATCAGCGCCTTTAATGGTGATTGTATTCTTATCTACACTCATTTCAACGCCCGCAGGAATAGGATAAATCACAGGGTGAGAAAATCCTAGAGCCATCTCAAGATTCTTTCCGCTAATATTAGCTTTATACCCTACGCCATTAATTTCTAACACCTTTGTAAAACCCTGACTTAGTCCCACAATAATATTATTTGCCAATGCGCGATAAGTCCCCCAATATGCACGAGATTGAGCTTGAGAATCAACACAAGCAAAACTTAATGTTCCATCTTGCAAATGAATTTGGACACGCCCATAAGTTTCAAGCTCTTTTTGCTCTTTAGCACCCTTAAAGAGGATTTTACTTCCTTGCACAGATACTTCAACACCCTTTGGAATGTTAATAGGTTTTTTTCCAACTCTTGACATATCTCTCTCCTACCATATACTGCAAAGCGCTTCGCCACCGACATTTGCCTTATAAGCTTCGTCATTGGCAACCACGCCTTTACTTGTGCTCACTACTATTGTGCCATAGCCATTTTTAAAACGCTTTAATTCGCTTCTAGCCTTATAAACACGGCGTCCAGGCTTACTAATGCGTTTAATTTCATTGATAGCACTTTTGCCTTGCTCATCATAAGCAAGTTGCACCATAATAGAGCGCTTTCCATCTTTATCATTTACCTTATAATCTTTGATAAAGCCCTTTGTCTTAAACACTTCTACAATTGAAACAACGATTTTCGCATAATACAACGTTGTAACTTCTAATCGCCTCATAGAGGCATTACGAATTCTCGTTAAAGAATCTGCAATAATATCATTTACCATACTTTCTCCTTACCAACTTGCCTTACGAAGACCGGGTATTAAACCTTCATTGCCCATTTTTCTCAAACATACTCTACACAACCCAAAGTCGCGATAAACAGAATGTGGTCGCCCACATACCTGACATCTTGTATATGCTCTTGCACTAAATTTTGCCTTTCTCTTTGACTTTGCAATAATTGATTTTTTTGCCATTTTATCGTCCTTTCGCAAAAGGCATACCAAGAAGCTCAAGCAACTTAAACGCCTCTTTATCACTATGAGTAGAAGTTACAATCGTAATATTCATACCATGAGTTACCATAATATCATCATATACCACTTCAGGAAACATAAGCTGTTCATTTAAGCCAAAGCTATAATTCCCACGCCCATCAAATCCATTACGTTTTAAACCTCTAAAGTCCTTTACACGTGGTAAAGCAATAACAATAAGTTTTTCAAGGAAATTATACATCATCTTGCCACGAAGAGTTACTTTCACTCCCATAGGCATACCTTCACGCATCTTAAAACCTGCTACCGATTTCTTTGCCAAAGTAATAACAGCCTTTTGCCCCGCAATAAGCGAAATGGTATCAGCGATATTTTGCATAATTTTTGAATCTTTTGCATAATCGCCTGCACCTACGCTAATAACAATTTTTTCAAGCTTTGGCAACAACATAGGATTGCTCATATTAAGCTCACTTTTAAGCTGAGAGATAATTTCGTTTTTATATTTTTCTCTTAAAGCAAACATTAGTTATCTCCTTCCGCTTTTTTCACATTTGAAATACTCATTGGCATTTCCTTAGATACAAAGCCACCTTTGGGATTCTTTTCACTTACCTTGATTGCTTTTTTAACAACTTTACAACCCTCTACAATAACTTGTGCTTGCTTTGGCAATACTTGCAACACTTTTGCTTTCTTGCCCTTATCATCTCCTGCGATAACTTGCACCATATCGCCTTTTTTAATCTTAAACTTTGCCACTATAACACCTCCGGAGCTAACGATACTATTTTCATAAAATTCGCGTATCGCACTTCTCTACTTACTGGTCCAAAGATTCTCGTGCCAATGGGTTCTTTCTTCGCATCAAGAATCACCGCCGCATTATCATCAAAGCGCACTAAAGAGCCATTTTCTCTATGAATCTCTTTTTTTGTTCGCACAACTACCGCCTTAACAACCTGCCCCTTTTTTACCTTGCCATTTGGAATAGCTTTTTTCACAGATGCCACAATGACATCACCTACACGTGCATATCTTCTATGACTTCCGCCTAGAATCTTAATGCACATAATCTCTTTTGCACCGCTATTATCTGCAACGCTTAATCTTGTAAAACTTTGTATCATAGCTCTACTCCTGCAGTAATAATTTCTTTAAACCTAAAAGCTTTCGTTTTAGAAATAGGCTTACATTCAATGGCACTTACCACATCGCCAATTTTTGCACTTTGATTCTCATCGTGTATAGTATATTTTTTAAAACGTTTTACAATCTTACGATATTTGCTATGAACAACTTTCCGCTCTACCAAAATTACTATACTTTTATTTCCCGCTTGACTGATGACTTTACCTTGAATTACTCTTGTATGCGCTTGTTTTTCACTCATATTCTAATCCTTCTTTGCACTTAAGGCTGTATTGATTCTTGCAATATCCTTGCGAATAACCTTAATTTCGCTTGGATTAGTAAGCTGCATTGTCTTTAGCTGCAATCTTTTTTCAAAAAGCAACGATTTTTTTTCCTTCAACATTTTTTGCAATTCTGCAATGTCCTTGTCTTTCAAATCAATAAATTTCATTTTCACTCTCGCTGGTTATGATTTTAGTTTTAAAAGGAAGCTTACTTTGAGCTAAAGCTAAAGCCTCTCTCGCCAAAGCTTCATCAATCCCTGCCATCTCATAAATCAAACGACCGGGCTTAATATTCATTACCCACTTTTCTACACCACCTTTACCCTTACCCATTCTTGTTTCAAGAGGCTTTGCAGTTAATGGTTTATCAGGGAATACACGAATCCAAACTTTACCTGCTCTTTTGATATGCCGAGTCATTGCAATACGAGCAGATTCTATCTGACGAGAATCAATGCGCCCGTGCTCTATTGCTTTAATTCCAATATCACCAAAAGCCAGATTTGCGCCACGGAACGATTTACCGCGATTGCGCCCTTTCATCTGCTTTCTATATTTTGTTCTTTTTGGCATTAACATAATTTATTGCCTCCCTCTTCGTGATTTAGAACGCACTTCTTTATCGCCGCTCTTGCTCTCTTCTTTTTTCTCTGGCAAAATGCCTTTATGAAGCACCTCGCCTTTAAAAATCCATACTTTTACGCCAATGATTCCATAAGTTGTCATCGCCTCTGCAAAACCATAATCAATTTTTGCACGCAAAGTATGTAAGGGCACGCGACCTTCCATATACCATTCTGTTCTTGCCATTTCTGCTCCTGCTAAACGTCCTGATACCTTTACTTTAATACCTTTCGCTCCCGCTTTCATTGCAGCCTGCATAACCTTTTTCATAGCGCGTCTAAAAGCTACACGCTTTTCAAGCTGTGTTGCAATATTTTCTGCCGCAAGTTGCGCATTTGCTTGTGGACGTTTTGCCTCTTTAATATTAATAAACACTTCCTTATGAAGAATCTTTTTCAATGCTTCTTTATGCTTATCAATATCCACACCTTTTTTGCCAATAATCAATCCCGGACGCGAAGCTACAACGGTTACACGAATCTTATTTGCTGCACGTTCAATAATAAATTCGCTTACACCCGCATAATACATTTCACGTTTCAAAAACTTACGAATCTTATGGTCTTCTAATATATTTGAAGGTGTTGTTTGCGACACAGAAAACCACCGAGAAGACCAATTACGATTAATACCTAACCTTAAACCTATTGGATTAACTTTTTGACCCATTGTTATTTTTCCTCGCCTTCAGTTTTTTTCTTTGTTGTTTTTCTTGTTGCTGTCGATTTTGTTGTTGCCACTTTTGCTTTAGCTACTTTAGTTTTAGATTCAGCTTTTTCTTGCGTTGTTGATGCCTTTTGGGCGGCATCTACTTTTGAATCTGCTTTAGATTCTGTAACTTTTAAAGAATTTTTAGAATCTTCACTCTTAATATTTTTTGCTCCTTTTGCCTTAGCTTTTGTTGATTGAACAGATTGTTGAACAGATTTTTGCGTTCCAACTTCTACTAAAATATGTGCCATTGGCTTACGAATAGGTGTTGCTCGTCCTTTAGCTCGTGGCATAAACCGCCGCAATACAGGACCCGCATCAACACGACAAGAAAGAATGATAACATCTTGGGCATCATATCCACCATTTGCAACAGCAGATGCAATAACCTTTGAAATCACTCGTGCAGCTTTATTGGGAGTAAATTCCAAACTCGCAATAGCAATCTCTGCATTCATACCCTGCACTTGGCGAGCCACTAAACGCGCTTTTGTTGGAGATAATCGGATATATTTTAATAATGCTCTACTCATTCTCTCCCCTTACTTACCAATTTTCTTTTGGACACTACCTTTGTGCCCCTTAAAAGTGCGTGTTGGAGCAAACTCACCAAGCTTATATCCAACGTGGTTTTCAGTAATATAAACAGGCACAAATGCTCTGCCATTATGGACATTAAAAGTAAGTCCTATCATATCTGGTAAAATCGTGCTACGTCTTGACCAAGTTTTAATAGGCTTATTATCTTTACTTGCTTTTGCTTTCTCAACCTTTTTGACGAGATAATCATCAACAAATGGACCTTTTTTAATTGACCTTGCCATACTTCCTACCTTACTTTTTCTTTCTTGAGATAATTAATTTATCACTCGCTTTTTTCTTACGAGTTTTAAATCCTTTTGCTGGAGTTCCCCACGGAGATACAGGATGTCCGCTAGAACCTGTTTTACCTTCACCACCGCCGTGAGGGTGATCTACTGGATTCATTGCACTACCACGCGTTTGTGGGCGAATACCACGATGACGATTACGCCCTGCTTTACCAATAGAGATATTTGCAAAATCCTCATTTCCCACTACGCCTATGGTCGCCATACATTCTTCTAAAATATATCTCATTTCTCCACTTGGCATTCTAAGGATAATATATTTACCCTCACGCCCCATAATTTGCGCACTTGTTCCTGCACTCCTTGCGAGTGCTCCACCTGCACCCGGGTGCATTTCAATATTATGCACAATCGTTCCAATAGGCATACTTTTTAATTTCATTGCAAAGCCTGTTTTAATATCAAGCCCAGATGAGGCAGAAAATACTACATCACCCACTTTGAGACCACTAGGTTGAATAATATAACGCTTTTCTCCATCAACATAATGAATAAGTGCTATGCGGCAGTTGCGATATGGGTCATACTCAATCGCTGCTACTTTTCCTTGAATATTAAATTTATTACGTTTAAAATCAATGATTCTATAAAACTTCTTAGCTCCGCCTTCTTTATGACGACTTGTAATGCGTCCATTATTATTTCTTCCTGCACTTACTGGTAATTTAATAAGCAAACTTTTTACACTCGCCTTACCCGTAATGTCGCTAGAACTTAGATTGCTCATAAATCTACGACTTGGGGTATAGGGCTTATATGTTTTAACTGCCATAATCACTCCTTATACTGATAGCGCATCAAGTTTTGCGCCCTCTGGAATCTTTACATAAAACTTTTTAAACGATGCTCTCTGCCCGATTTTACCTCTAAATCTTTTTACCTTGCCCTCTTGACGAAGAGAATTGATTCTTAGAGGTGTAATCCCAAAATATTCTTTAAAAATCTCCTTTAATTGATTTTTACTTACATTTGTTGCTGTTTGCACAACCAACACGCCACTTTCTTGGAGTGAGAGAGATTTTTCTGTATAGAGAATTGACTTAATGTCTGTAATATCTGCCATTTATTCCCCCTTCTTTTCTGCAATAATTTCATCAAAAACAGCCTTTTCAATCACAACAGAACGAAATGCTGCTACCAAATACGCATTAAGCTCATTTGCATCAGCCAAATAACATTGTTGCAAATTTCTAAATGCCAAAAATGTTGGTTCATCACTCATCTGTGCAACAAATAATGTGCTACGTTGTTTTAACGCCTTAAACATTGCATACGCATCTTTTGTTTTACCACTAGGCATTGCTAGAGAATCTACTACAAAAAGTTTGCCCTCTTGTGCTTTTTGAAAAAGTGCGCATTCAAGAGCCAAACGTTTTTGTTTTTTATTGATTTTAAGTGTATAATTTTTATCATTGCTAGGTCCGTGAGAGACACCACCACCTACAAATACAGGAGAAGTGATACTTCCAGCGCGTGCGCGACCTCCTCCTTTTTGTTTCCACGGCTTTTTACCTCCACCACTTACTTCGCCTCTCTTTTTTGCAGAGGCAGAATTTGCACGAAGTGATGAGAGATAAGATTTTACATACAAATACAAATTATGCTCTTTGATTTGTGCATATCTCTCTGGCAATGCTAATTCATTGCTTTGTTGAAGCTTTTTGTCCAATAAAATTGCTTTACTCATACTGCCCTGCCTTATTTTATAATTTGGATTCTGCCAAATGCACCATTAAATCCGGCTACTGAACCCTTAAGCACCAAAATAGCACTTTGCTTATCAAAAGACATAATATCATTTTTTGCGCTTACAAGCTCATTTCCATAATGTCCAGCCATTTTTTTACCCGGCTGAACGCGCCCAGGCCACTCACGATTCCCTATTGAACCCAAACGTCTATGGAATCTACTTCCGTGCGCACCCGGACCACCTTGAAAATTCCATCGTTTCATTGCTCCGCTAAAACCTCGCCCCTTAGTCTTAAAGCTTACCTGAACGCGTTTAGCCTCACTCAAACTTGCAACATCAAGCTCACCAACTTCTTTATTGCTCACTTTAAGTGTTGCAAAACGATTAAACTCTTTGCTTAAGCTGTATTTTTTCTGTTGCCCTGCGATAGCTTTATTCACAGATTTTCCTTGAGAATAAGCCACCAATGCCTTACCATTATCGTATATTTCGCACACTTTTGCACCAAGCACACGAAGCAAAGTTACAGCTTCACTCTTTGTGCCTATCGTGCGGCTCATACCGATTTTTTCAACTATAAATTCCATTGACCAAATCCTTAATCCTAAACTCTACATAATTTTCTTTGCTCATTTTTCTTAGCTACTTACTCATAGACATAACTTCTACATCTACTTCTGGAGCCAAATCAAGCTTCATAAGGCTATCTACGGTATCAGGAGTAGCCGACATAATGTCAATAATGCGATGATGAACTCTGATTTCAAACTGCTCACGAGAATCTTTATTGATATGTGGCGAACGAAGCACAGTGTATCGCTTCTTTTTGGTAGGAAGTGGCACTGGACCCCTTATCTCTGAACCTGTCCTTTTTACTGCTTCTACAATAGATGCAACCGACCTATCAAGAACCCTATGATCATAAGCCTTAAGCCTAAGTCGTATTCTTTCCATAATGTTTCCTTGCTTTAAAGAACCCACCAAAAATTTTGATGTTTTGAGTGCGCGATTATAATCAATTTTGAGAAAAAAAGTCAAGTATTTTGCCTATTTTTGGATATTTTTTAATATTTTTATTTCCTTAATATAAGGAAAAATAGAAAATATTGCTCTTTTTTACACCACCAAAATTTAAAATATGAGACACATTGATTTAAATAGATTCGCTTACACAATTTAATACTATTTTAATTTTGATATAAACTAAAATAGTATAGTATTACAAAAAAAAAAAAAATAACCAAGTATTGTATTAATTTAAGGTTTGATGAAATTGACTTTAAAAGGAGACACAATGAAAACACTAGAAGAAATTAAGGCTATCTTTAGAGAAAGTGAGGACGAGATAAAAGATAAGTTTTGGGAGCTTATCAAATCAAACAATCTTGAAGCAGTGAAAGAGTTTTTAAAGGATTATCCAATTCCTGAAATCTTTTTTGAAAAATGGTTTCAAAACAGCTGGACACGAAAGGTCCAACTTGAACCCTTTTTCCCTTCTCCCCTTGTGCTAGCTCATGCAGGGCTTGCGTATGAGAAAGACAAAAGTTTTGCAATGATAGAGTATTTTGAAAGCTTAGGATTAAAAGCTGATGATCAGTATGATTGGTGGAATGCCTTAAGTGGTTATATTGACTGGGGAGGAAAAAATCCAAAAGTCATTGAATACTTTTTGGGTAAAGGAGCTACATTTGAAACATATACTGAATATGGAAACACTCCTATACATAATTGGGCATTGTTTGGTAAGCCCAAAAAACTAGAAGTTGCTCTTAAAGCCGGGGCTAATATAGAAATGAAAAGTATCAAAACGGACAATGAGCTTAGAGTAGGTTGGAATCATATCGACGCTACACCCCTATATGAAGCTGTAACAGATGATGAAAGGGTCGCATCTTGCACAGGAATATTATTAAAATATGGAGCGGAGGTAAATGCTGTGCATTGTTCTTTAAACGATGATGGCACTTGGTTTGCAATTCGCTCTATATTAGATGTAGCCTATGGCGGTAAAAACAAAAAGCTTCTAAAAGAAGCAGGTGCGAAGACTTGGAAGCAATTGGTCAAAGAATATAACATTGATACAAGCCTGGAACTATCCGAGCAATACAGAATCTACAATGAACTTTTGGAGAAAAAGAAAAAGGCTAAGTGATGGATTTAAAAGAAAGTTATTTCTCTAAAAATTTAGAGGAATTTCAAAAAGATTTTTGTGCTTGTGCGCAAGAGAATCTGAGGCAAGAAATATTTGAAATTTTTAGAGCACAATATTACAAATGGAAAGACGATAAAAGTGTCAATGAGACAAATCTTAAGTTTGATGATAAACTTGCGTTTCTTTTGCGCTATGACACGCAAGAATTGCAAGGGGTGTGCAAAAAGACGTGGTTGAAAGAGTTGCAAGAAAACGCCGATGAGATTTACGACAGTTTGTATGTAGAGAGCGACGATAGGGATTATGATTCTTGCGAACTGCTTGAGTTTTATGGTGAGGATTATGACGAAGCAGAATCAGATGATGAGGACTATGAAAGCTGGAGAGAATCGCAAAACGACTTTGAATACGCGCTTATGGATAAATTAAAGGGATTTGAATGACAAAAACACTAAGTGCCAACCAGCTCCATTTCCATTTCTTCTCCAAACAATCCTTTAGTGATGAAAAATATCTCAATGCTTGGAGTTTAAAAGGTAGTCGCTTAAAGGCTAAAGAATGGTTAGAATTTCAAATAGCAAATCAAGGAAAGTTTTATAATGAGCATTTAAAAAATACTTTAGATTCTATGCAAGAACTTATTTTACATATTCCTGCCATTCTTTAAAAAACTTATCTTCTGCAGTGCGCTTAATTTCGTCATTAGAAAGCCCTTCAAAAAACCATTTAAGCATAGGATTTGCTTGGATTTCCTCATAAGTTACTATCTTTTCTTGTGTGTTTTGCATTATACCCCTCTCTGTATGAAGCATCTTTCATCTGCGTATTGTATCGTTTTTTTTTTTTTTTTGTAAATGCAAGGTTAGACATTGAATCTAAAGTGCATTACATCACCATCTTGCACGATATATTCTTTACCTTCAATACGCATAGCCCCAGCTTCTTTTGCTTTTGCCTCGCCACCATATTTAATAAAATCTGCATAACTGATACACTCCGCACGAATAAAACCTTTTTCAAAGTCTTTATGTATCACACTTGCAGCTTTTGGCGCACTATCTCCTTTTCTAATGCTCCAAGCTCGCACTTCTTTGACACCTGCAGTAAAATAACTTATAAGCCCAAGTCGTGCAAATCCCTCTCTAATAATCTGCGTTAATCCACTCTGCTTTGCTCCAAGACTTACTAAAAACTCTGTGCGCTCATCATCACTCATATCTACCATTTCCTCTTCAATCTTTGCACACAGCTTAATTGCTATACCATCATTTTGCGCTGCATATTCACGCACTTTTTGCACAAACTCATTATCAGATTCTAAGCCCTCTTCATTGACATTTGCCCCATAAATCACTTCTTTATTGGTTAAAAATCTTAAATCCTTATTGAGTGCGATAAATTCCTCACTTTCACGTTTAGCAAAGCTTCGCACGGGCTTATTAGATTCTAAATGCGCTAAAAGCTCTTGGCAGAGAGTAAGTTGAGTATTTACGCCTTTTTGAGATTTGCTCTCTCTTTGGAGTTTCTCAATGCGTTTATTTAAACTTGCCATATCGGCAAAAAGCAGTTCTAACTCAATAATTTCAATATCATCAATCGGGTCAATGCGCCCCTCAATATGCGTGATATTAGAATCCTCAAAACACCGCACGATATGCAAAATCATATTACATTCTTTAATATTTGCTAAAAATTGATTGCCTAATCCCTCACCTTTACTCGCACCTCGCACAAGTCCGGCAATATCCACAAACTCCACGACAGAGTGCTGAATCTTTTGAGGATTGACAATTTTAGCCAACTCTTGCAACCTTACATCAGGCACACTCACAACTGCCTTATTTGGCTCAATCGTGCAAAAAGGATAATTTGCTGCCTCCGCATTTTGTGCTTTTGTGAGAGCATTAAAAGTCGTAGATTTACCAACATTTGGCAACCCTACAATACCGATTGATAATCCCATTTATGCTTTTCCTTGTGCTAAAATAAATTCTATTCCTGCCCTCACGCCTGCACCACTCGCTCCACTTGGGTTAATATCCCACTCTTTTTCCACATACGCGGGTCCTGCAATATCAATATGAAGCCACTTTTGCTTAAACTCTTCTCGGATAAATTCACTCAAAAACAATCCCGCACTTATCGCACCACCATAACGCGAAGAGCCGACATTACATACATCTGCAATTTTAGATTCTATAAGTTTTTTAAGATGACGATTAAAAGGCAAAGTTGCCATAAGTTCGCCACTCTCAAGGGCACATTTTTCAAATTGGGCTTTAAGTCTGTCATTATGTCCCATAATGCCACTTGTAAATTCACCCAAAGCTACTACACACGCTCCTGTGAGTGTCGCAAAATCAATGAGAATATCAGGTTTTAAATCTTGAGCATAACTTAGACAATCAACAAGCACCAAACGTCCTTCCGCATCAGTATTTCTTACCTCAATGCTCTTGCCCTCACGAGAATACAGCACATCATCAGGCTTATACGCATTGCCACCTATCATATTTTCTGCTGCACCTATAATTGAATGCACTTCAATATTCGCACCTAGCTGTGCTATGGCTTTAATTATGCCCATAACAGCACAACCTCCGCTCTTATCAGCTTTCATAGTTACCATAAAATCTGCAGGCTTGAGTGAAAGCCCACCACAATCATAAGTAAGTCCCTTACCTACAAGCACAATACGCTTTTTAGCACCTTTGGGTTTATAACTTAAATGTATCAAACGCGGTGGATTGCACGAAGCACGATTAACTGCTAAAAATGCACCCATTTTTTCCTTTTGCAATGCTTCCTCATCTAATATTTTACATTCAAGATTCCCTACTTCTTTGCTCAATTCTTTAGCATATTTAGCAAGGTATTTAGGTGTTGCTACTTGTGGGATTGTATTGATAATCTCACGCACTTCATTGACACTTTGGGCGACTATATGCACCTTTTTAAGCACACTCTCACTTGCAACCTCATTCTTTTCATCAAGCAATATTATCTCTTTAAGGTGTAAAGGAGGGGTTTTCGTTTTATAACTTACACATTCATATACTCCAAGTAATGCCCCTAAAAGCAAGGCATAAGCTTTAGAATCATCAAGTTTGCCATTTAATGCAACATTCACATTCTTATAAGGCAATGTCCTAAAATGCCGCGCGATACTTGCTCCAGCCTCTCGGATAGAATCAAGTCCTAATTCTTCTACGCACACCAAAAGCAAAGCTTGCTCTTGAAGAAAAAATTTGCCCTCTCCCTCAAAACCAAAACTCTTACATAACTTTGCATAAGGGGATTTTGCAAAGACACTTTTACTCATCAATAAAGCCTGTGCTTGATATGACACACCCTTAAAATTATTTTTGTGAGAAATACTTACTTTCATAAACTGCTCCTTAGTTTTAGTTTTTAAGCAACTCTTATACTATTGTGTATTGCTTATTTTTTCTTTGTTTTCAAGCTCTCTTTGAATCTTAGCAATCTTTTTATCCACTTTTTTTGTTTGAGAATGAAAATACCACCATACACCCCCGCCAATAATAATCGCAAGAGGTATAAGCAAATAAGGGTGTCCTTTAAACCAATCTAAGATAATAAAAATATGCTCACCAAAAAACCAAGTTAATACAATAGTGATTGCCGCCCATACCCACGCCGAAAAAAGGTTAATAACAGCAAATTTAAGCGCACTATATCGCGTTGTGCCAATACTCATAGGAATAATTGTCCGCATACCATACATATAGCGTTGAATAAAGATAATAGGCCAGCCATATTTTTTCAACAATAAATGTGCAAGGGCAAATTTGCGCCGTTGGGAAGTGAATTCCTCTTGAATCGTCTTGCGATTAAATCGCCCGATATAAAAATAAATTTGATCTCCCACAAATCCGCCAAGCCCCGCGATAAAAATAGCCATAAATAGATTCATTTTGCCATCGTGTGCAGCCAATCCAGCAAAAATAAGTCCAAGCTCTCCCTCTAAAATGCCCCAAAAAAATAAAATCACATAACCCCAATCTTCTACATATTGATTCCATAAATGCGTGATAAATTCTTCAAGTGAGAATCCCGAGCGTTTATAAAGAATAAAGAGTATAAGAATAATGCTAAGCAGTAAGCCCCAAATAAAAATACGTTTTGGATTCTGTTTTACGTAAGCAATTACCTTTTGTATGGATTCCATTATTTTCCTTCATATTCTACAATGCTAAAGACTTGTGTATAAGGAGCGAGCTTTTTTTCACCCTCTAAACCTTTGAGATTAATCACAAATGCAGCCTCAACGCATTGTGCGCCGATAGATTTTATAAGCTTTACACTTGCTTCTGCTGTGCCTCCTGTGGCTATTAAATCATCTATAAGCACAACTTTAGCATTTTTCTTATCCCTAAAGGCATCTGTATGTATATGCAACTCATCAGTGCCATATTCAAGCGTATATTTTTCACTAATAGTATTATAAGGCAGTTTGCCTTTTTTGCGTATAGGGACAAATCCTATGCCTAGTGCGTATGCAAGAGCTGAACCAAAAATAAATCCTCGCGCTTCAATAGCAGCTATAAAGTCAATACTTTGATTCTCATAGCGACTTCTTAAGATATTTATCACTTCTTTGAATACCTCTGCATCACCTATGAGTGTAGTAATATCTCTAAATATAACTCCGGGCTTATAGTTATATACCGCCCTGATAGAATCTGCTATTTTTTGCTTGTCCATTTGTTCTCCTTAGTGTGTTATCCCCTCTTAAAGCAGTGCTTCAATCTTTTGCTCCAAGTCTTTAATGCGAGCTTTATATTTATCTGTCTCGATTCTATATTGAGAATTACGCGATTTGAGCACTTTAACTTCATTCTTTAAAGCATTCATCTCTTGAGTAAGAATATCTATATTGCCCAACGCCCTTTGAAGCTGGAGCTGATGTTTGCGGATAAGGATTTCTGCTTCATTAAGTGTGAGTTTCATAGAAGCAGAATTGCGCTCTTCTTTTTGAGCTACAGAACGATAAAAAAATGTCCGCACAATCATATAAAGCACAAATAAAATAAAACCCGTTAAAAAAAACCATTTTGCAATGAAATTTCCTACACTTCCTTCCATACTTTCTCCTTAACTTTATAGAATCTGTCCTAGATTCCCTAGCTTTTCCACACGCACAAGATGCCGCTCACCCTCAAATTCGCTGCTTACAAAGGCTTCAAGGATTGACTCCACCTCACCTAAGCCACTAATGCGCTCTCCCATACAGAGCACATTTGCGTCATTATGGGCACGTGCCATTTTTGCCATATAAGCATCTACACAAAGTGCAGCGCGAATATGCTTAAAACGATTAGCAGCAATGCTCATTCCAATTCCGCTTCCACATATCAAAATGCCTCTGCGATTTACTTCTTCACCCACTGCCTCGCATACTTTTTTTGCGTAATCAGGATAATCTACTCTTTGATTAGTTTGAGGTGCTAAATCTATGATTTCAAAACCTTTTTTCTGCAAAAATGAAATAGTAAATTCCTTGAGCTTAAATCCTGCGTGGTCTGTCCCTATAACATAAGTCATTGTATCTCTTTTCATTTTGGCATTGCCTCTCGAGCAGCTTTTTCAAGTCCCTCTGTTGTTTTAAACATTCGCTCCCAACGAATTGTATAACGCTTGCTTTTATCTTCATCGGCTCCTGCTTCTTGAGAATTTGCCTTATTAATACTAAAATATATAAACCAAGGCTTACCAATAATATTTTTATAAGGCACACTTCCCCAAAATCTAGAATCAAAGCTGTTGTTGCGATTATCTCCTACCATAAAAAACTCATCATCATCAATTTTTTTATAATACATACCATCAAGCTTGACCATAGAACTTATCATTCGTCCATTGCTCATATCTGTATAAGCAATATTAGAATCTTTTATAAAAGATTCTAATGGTTCTGAAGTGTATTCTTTATGCCATAGTTCGCAACTTTCCTCACCATCGCCTATATTTATCCCTTGATTGCCCTCAACACATACTCTTTGATAAAGTTTGCCATTTTCATCTGCAAAATAGCGCTCCATACTCATTGGATTCTTATAAAATACACTTTGGTAGGTGATACCGGGGTGCTGCCCACGATAAGGGTCTTTTACAAAAAGTTTGCCTAATCGTTCTACGATAATTTGCCCTGAATAATGTTCTCTTACATATTCATCTCCCTCAAATGGGTGGAGATATAAGCCATCTTTATCAAAAATCACTTCATCACCGCCTACTGCAAAAGTGCGTTTAACAAAATAAGTTTTTTCTATATGTGGAGGAAGAAACACTACTACATCACCTCTCTTGGGACGCTCACCTGCAATCAAGTGTCCATTTCCAGAAAAATCAGGTAAAACATTCACTTCAATCCACGGAATCCGTGGTGTGGGAATCCCATAACTAAATTTTTTAACAAATAAAAAATCCCCCTCAAAAAGTGTGCCAACCATTGAACGTGTAGGAATAACAAACGCTTGCATAACAAAAAATATTAAAATAAGCACGATAACAATCGTCCCTGTCCAGCTTGAAGCAAATGCCCATAATGCACTTAAAAACTTTTTCATACTCGCATCCTTTGCTCTAAACGATACATTGCAGCCTTATAAGTATTTTGAAGTAGGCTAACAATAGTCATAGGACCTACACCACCGGGCACAGGTGTAATAAAACTACTCTTAGGTGCGACATTCTCAAAATCCACATCTCCTACAAGTGTGCCAGATTCTAAACGATTAATACCAACATCTACTACAACTGCACCCTCTTTAATCATATCTGCACTAAGTAATCCGACTTTTCCCACAGCCACACATACAATATCCGCATTCTTAGTATATTGTTTCACATCGCGCGTGAGAATATGACAACAACTTACACTTGCTCCTGCATTAAGCATAAGGCTCATAAGCGGCTTACCCACAATATTACTCATACCTATAATCACAACATCTTTACCGCGGACATCAATATGATAAGATTCAAGGAGTTTCATTACACCAAGTGGCGTTGCAGGGACAAAAGTATCAACATTCACACTCAATCGCCCTATATTAAATGGATGAAAACCATCAACATCTTTTTTAGGGTTGATTGCTTCAAGCACTTTACTTGTCTGAATGTGTGCAGGCAAAGGCAGCTGAACGAGTATACCATCAATATTTGGGTCATTATTTAAAATCTCAATAACAGATAAAAGCTCATCTTGTGTAATTTTTGAAGGCATTTCGTGGGTAACAGAGTATATTCCTACGCGCTTACACGCCTTTGCTTTCATCTGCACATACGCGCAACTTGCAGGATTATTGCCAACCAAAATTACTGCTAAACCCGGCGTTACACCTTGAGAAACAAGTGCAGCAATTTGCTCTGTTAAATCACGCTCAATCGTTACACTCAAGGATTTGCCATCTAATAATGTCATTTTAAAGCCTTTGTGATTATCATTGTGTTATTATAATATAAGATATTAAAGAAATATCGTTTAAGTGAGGATTTATGAATAAAAAGCTGATATTGTTTCTAGTGATAAGTCTAGCAAGTGCTGATGAAGGAATCTTATCGGAAAATCAATATGGCAAAAATCTTTATGAGAATCCACGAGGTATAGCCTGCAATAAATGTCACGGAAATAAAGGTGAGGGTGATATTATAGCGCGCTATAAACATAAAGGTATAGAAAAAACTTTGCTTGCACCACGTATTAATAATCTTGAATTTAGCACATTTGCCAAAGCACTTCATACTCAAAAAGGGGTTATGCCCATATATTTTCTCACTGATGAAGAAATTACGGCAATTTATATGTATCTTTATCGTCCATAAATAATTTTAGTCCCCCCCCCCCCAAAAAAAGAGGAGACTTAAAGAAGTGTTACTTCAATTAGTTAAGTAACCTAAGAATATTTTGCTGAATTGCATTTGCTTGAGAGAGAGCATAGCTACCAGATTGAGCAAGAATATTAAGTTTTGTAAATTCTGAACTCTCTGCTGCAAAATCCACTTCACGAATACCAGATTCAGCTGCCTTAACATTCACTTGAGTAATAGTGATGTTATTTACTGTGCTTACCATTTGTCCAGATACAGAACCAAGGTCTGCTCTAATTTTATCAAGTGTTTTCATTGCAGATTCTGCAATATCCATTGATATCATTGCACCTCTTAAGCTTGTTACACCAGAACCAAGGTCTGCTCCACCAGATGCAATAACAGCATTATAGTTTGCACCTGAAGCAGAACGAACATTTTCATTAAATACACCTTTCATATCACGAAGGTTTGTAGTTGTTTGAGCTACTTTTGTATCATCATTATATCCTGTTGAGCTAATATTCAAACCAGAGACAACAATATCTCTTGCATCAGTTCTCACAAGAGAGAGACGTCCATAGTTGTTTGCACCAGTAGTAAGATCGTGTCCGCCATTCACAGTAGTAATTGCTACATCATTACCTTGTCCTGGCACAGCACCATTAGCCTTCAAACTAATACCACGTCCATCTGTGCTTCTAAGCATCAAGCGACCAAGATTATCTGTATAGGCTTCAACACCTGTGTGCATTGTTGCAGCATTGAAAGCTTGCACCAAACGTCCATCGCTATCATTTTTTTGAATACCAATAATATCTCCAATAGAAACACCATTAACCATAAGATTTGCCAAACTTCCAGATTTAATTGATTCATCTGAAGTTGTATATGCGTTTGCTTGAGCACGAACACCTGTTTTATCAGAGTTTTTATTAATAACTTCTGCTAAAACACCAAGTCCTGTTCCTGCAGAGTGAGAAACCTTTACAGATTCTAAAGTAATATCATTAACCCCATCAACATTTTTAAAGGTTACAGTTACTTCACCAGAAGCAGTAACTAAAGCACCTGTCTCAATACGCACCTGTCCAATCTTATCAGATGTAGTTGAACCAATAGATGTTTTAATAGATTGGTTAGAATATGCACCTACTTGGAACTCTTTGTTAGTAAAAGCACCAGAAAGAAGAGCCATACCATTATAAGTAGTATTATTACCTATACTATCCAAACCTTCAATCAAACGGATAATGTCCATTTGAATCATTGAACGAGATTGTGTAGATTGTCCATCTTGAGCTGCTTGAACGGCTTTAGATTTGATTGTATCAAGAATCTTAAGTTGTTCGTCCATTGCCTTATCTGCAATTTGAATAATTCCCATACCATCATTTGTATTTCTTATTGCTTGTCCTAGCGCACTTGCTTGAGAGCGCAAACTATCTGCAATTGCCATACCTGAAGCATCATCTGCTGCCTTGTTAATGCGAAGACCAGAACTCAATTTCTCCATAGAGTTTTTAAGGTTGTATTGAGTAAAGGTAGATTGTGCGTGCGCATTAAGTGCGTTAACGTTAGTATTGACTTGAAAAGCCATGGTAACTCCTTTTTAAAATTTTCCTTAGGCGTCCTTGCCTTTGGCTGTAATACAAATCGGCTATGATGAAAAAAATTTAATTGTTTTTTATTCTTTTGCATCACACAGTGCCAAACAAAACAATATTTGAGTATCCCTAAATGCACTTATAGCTTCATTCAAGCTTGTTCCGGTAGTAATAATATCATCAAGCAATACAAATCCGCGCGATTGTATATCAATATTTTGAATAAAAGAATCTTTATACACAAATCCCTTAGGATTGTTCTGGCGAAAATGAAGGTTTTTGCCTGCATATTTAACCTTATTTTGAGCTTTGAGCGCACCAAAAGAAGCTTTGAAAATACCTTTGCTCTCTTGAGAAAATACTTTTACAATCACACCTACGTGCGAATATGCACCATAGGGATAATCATCTAAACCAACAAGGGCAATAGGCAAAGATTGATTTGTGAGATGATGAAAGCTAAAATTCGTGAAAAAATATGCTGCCGCCCTCTTAGTAAGAAGTGGTAGAATCCGAGAGCCAATAAGATGATATTTGCTCTGCATAAGAAACGCTACATCTTCATAACGATAAAAACTATATGCTTTTATGCCGCTTTGCAAGATTCTATAACGAGGCACGAGAGGAATACGCGCAAGGCATTCTTCACAAATAATTTTAAAGCTCCATTTCTCACATACAAGACATTTCATAAGTTACACTAAAATATTGATATGCTCTCTAATTTGGGCACAAATCCTTTCTTTATCCTGTGTAGCATCAAGCACTATATATTTAAGATTCATTTGGGTAACGACATTTTTAAAGCATTTTTGAATCTCAAGCATATATGAAATGCCTCTACTTTCAATATTATCGTGGCTTTTGCTCTCAATCCTTTCTTTCAGGCTTTTCTCATCAAGCTCCAAAATGACTACTAAATCGGGTAACATACCACGCAAAACAAAATCATTAAGGGCTATACTTTGTGCTATATCAATACTCTTTGCATACGCTATACCCGATATAACACTTCTATCGGAAATAATAAGTTTATCTTTGTGCGGAAGAAGGACTTGAGCATAATGCTGTGCTCTATCAGCAAGAAATAACATTAACTCTGCCCGTTCATCAAGTGTAAAACCATATTTTTTAGGCGCAAAAAGCACAAGATCTCGTATATGCTCACCAATAATACTGCCACCGGGCTCTTTGGTAAAAACAGCTTGTGGGTAATACGCTTTGAGTAATTGAATCTGTGTGCTTTTACCACAAGTATCTACGCCTTCAATTGCTACATACATTACATACCTCTTTTATGTTTGGTATAAAGTGAATAAATAAAATCAGCAGCATTTTTTGGCACAAGGTGAGAAAATGCTCCATTATGTTCAATGATTGAACGCACTACTGATGAGCTAATAAATGCATTCTCTAAAGTTGGCATAAAATAAATTGTTTCAAGCTCTGGATTGAGCGAAGCGTTCGCGTAGCCTATTTGTAATTCATATTCAAAATCACTTACAGCCCGCAATCCTCGTATAATCATTCTTGCACCCTTTTGCTTTGCAAAATCTGCAAGAAGAGTGCAAAAACCTTCAACTTGCACATTTACTAAATTTTGTGTGCTAAGCTTTAAAATATCAATGCGTTCTTGAAGCGAAAACATTGGTCGTTTAGAGCTTGATTGAGCCACAGCAACAATTACATTATCAAAAATCTCCATAGAACGTTTGATAATATCCAAATGCCCATTTGTTACAGGGTCAAAAGTGCCCGGATAAATGGCTAATGTTCTCATTAAATCCCCTTTATATCATATTTCCAACGTTGATAAAGTATATTTTCTATACAAAGTGCATCAAACCACTTTCCTATAAAAAACCTCTCCATAGATTCTAAATCATTCGGCTTAGCATAATACCCTACACTTGGAGGGGCAATTATCACGCCAAGCAAAGAAAGCTTACTCATTTGCTCTAGTGCAATAGGACTTAAAGGCATTTCACGAGGTGCCAAAAGTAATTTTCGTCTCTCTTTAAGCATCACTGATGCACATCGTGAAATAAGCTCATCACATAATCCATTAGCTATTTTAGCAAGAAGATTCATACTTGTTGGCACAACCGCCATAGCATCAATACCAAAGCTACCCGAAGCTATTGGGCTATCCATTTCATTTTCATTATAAATACAAAACTCTCTTTTATGTTTGAGTGCAAAAAGCTGTTCTTTAAAATTATAATCAAGCTCGTGCTTTGCAACATCTTTTGCACCTTCACTCACCACCACAAACAATTCAATAGAATCTGGGACACATTCAATAAACTTTAAACCTAAATGCACCCCGCTCGCTCCTCCTATAGCAACTACAAGCTTCTTGATTCCTCTCATATACTCTCCTAAATTTTTTAATCATCATACCACATCATCAATACGCTTACCACTTACAAAATTTCACCCTTGCCTTCATCGGTAATTTTTACGCGTATGATTTTCCCGCTATTTGGATTTTGGGCATTAATAATTTCATTGTGCACGGCATTTTGTCTTGCCACAAGGACTATTTCCGTTGTAATACCACCTTCACGACTAAAGACACGAATCTTATCTCCTTTTTTTACGATGATTCTTGGCTTGATTTTATCTTTTGTAATAGCTGTATCTACGCGAATATAGCTCTTCGCTCCACTATTATAAATCTCTTGTGTGCTAATGTATTCTGCACCTACTCGCTCAAAAGTGATACGCTCTGCGCGCGTATTTTGCGGTGTTAAAGTATCATTAACATTAATATTTTGCGTGCTTTTAAGCACTTCAAGCGTTCCTTCAAGCATATAAGCAAAAGTGATTTTTTTGATATGTGAATGCTCTCCAGTGCGATACTTCATCACAAAAGTGCCGTTGTTTTTTTTTAATGCAGGAGGTGCTAATTCATACTCAAGTAATTCATATTGTTGTGGCAATACGCCTATTGGACGCACGAGTAGCTTTTTTATCTCGAGACTTTTACCATAATGTTGAATATACATTTTTTGTATAAAATCCAATGCCTTATCTTCGCGCATATCACTTACAAAATTAAATTCTACAAATTCACTCTCAAAAGAGCTAATCTCATATCCATAGCGCGCAAAAATAAGCTTTATATCTACACTTTTAAGTTTAAGAGTGAATTTATCAGGAGGTAGAGTAGCAATCTTAAAACGCTTATCTATTTGAGGAAATATATCTGTTGAATAAATATTATTTTTGCTCACTTGATAGCTCTTTTGCAATGAGAGTTTAGATGGAGGGATAGAAATATCATCTGCGATTAGATTTATATTCGCAAAAATGACAAAAAAAAGAAAAAATTGTTTCATTCGCATACCTTTTGCACAAATGAAGCTAGAATCACGCGCTCTAATCCGGAAAAATTAATCCTAAGCTGACACTGACTTCCCTTACCCTTTATAGATTCTACTACACCTACACCAAAGAGTTTATGTTGCACTTTCATACCTTTGCTAAATACCACTTCTGCTTCTTCTTGTATAGATTGAGTTTTATAAAGACTTGGTGCATTATATACGCCCAATAATCCACTTTCTCTTAAAAAACGCGATTGTTCAAGCCATTCTCTTTTACCCCTACGCAATCTGCTTTTTGCCGAACATAATGTAAGAAAATCTTTCGCTCTTGTGATTGCCACATAGCCTAATCGTCTCTCTTCTTGTATTTCATCTTCATCATTCCAAAGAGGAAAAATACCCTCTTCAAAACCAATCACATATACATATTTAAACTCTAATCCCTTAGCCATATGTATGCTCATACAACTCACATATTCTCCTGTCAATTCATCAGTAGGACTTGCCAAAGCAATATCATTTAAAAAATCTTCAACTTGATTGCTTGGATTAGCAATAGCATAATCACGAAACATACCATAAAATTCCTCAATATTTCCCTTTCTATCTACCTCATCAAGCCTACTGAATGTAAATACAATATGCTCTTGCATATCTTCAATCACATCTGCTAAATCTGTATATTTACGCCAACGTTCAATATTTTGAGTAAGCTCCAAAAGTGCATTATATGCCTTTTCTCCAATGGCTTCTTTGCTCTGCTGTGTATATTGGGTAATACTTGAAAAACAAGAGGTATTGAATGTTCGCGCAAGTTCTTCTAATTTAAGTTGTGTAATCTTACCAATCCCTCGTCTAGGGCGATTAATAATGCGTAAAAATGAATAATCATCATTAGGATTAACAATTAATCGCAAATAGCAAAGTAAATCTTTAATCTCTGCTCGTTCATAAAAGCGCACTGCTCCAATAATTTTATAGGGAATCTTAGCACGATTAAAGCCCTCTTCAATACTCCGAGAGAGTGCATTTACACGAAACAAAACTGCAATTTCGCTCGGATTTATACCTTGAGAAAGGAGCGTTAAAATATCTTTAGCAAGAAATTCCGCTTCTGTGCTTTCATTTTCACTTTCTATTACTCTTACATTTGCTCCAGCACCTTTGATACTCTTTAAATTTTTACCCAAACGCTTACTATTGTGAGAAATAAGTGCATTTGCAGCATTAAGAATCTGCTCACTTGAGCGATAATTTTCCTCTAACTTAACAACCTTTACTTCATCAAATTCCTTAGGAAATCCTAAGATATTCTTCACATTTGCTCCACGCCACCCATAAATACTCTGATCATCATCACCTACAACACAAAGATTAGTATGAGCAAGACATAAACGTTTAAGGATTTTATATTGAATCTCATTAGTATCTTGGTATTCATCAACCATAATGTAGTGATATTTTTCGCTCATTTGCTTTGCTATATTGTCATTTTTAAGCAAAATTGCATACGTAAGATAAAGCAAATCATCAAAATCAAGTAAATTTTTATTCAATAAATAATTTTCATATTCCCCATAGATTCTATTCATTAGCTTATATTCTTCACTATGGGCATAAGTTTGTGCTTGTTCGGGCGAAAGAAAGGCATTTTTCATATCTGAAATATAATAATCAAGCTGTGAAATAGGACGAATCTTGCACAAAGATTTTAAAATAGCGCGTTTATCATCAGTATCAAGCACTACAAAATTTGCATTTCTCCCAAGTGCAGTAATATGAAAGCGTAAAAAAAGTAGTCCAAAACGATGAAAAGTGCATAAAAGCGGTGGAGATTCATATCTATTATGCAAAAGTGTTAAGGCTCTCTCTCTCATCTCCTGCGCAGCTTTATTAGTGAAGGTAAGTGTAAGTGTGGCACTTGGGGGAATCCCAACCTCATCAATCAGATAAGCTAAACGTGTTGTAATTGTTTTAGTCTTACCACTCCCTGCTCCTGCAAGGATAAGCATTGCCCCATCAATATGTTCAACTGCTTGCTTTTGAGCGTCATTAAGCGAAACAATAGTTTGCTCAAGTGTTTGTGGAACAAGTGGTTGAACAGATGAGAGAGATACCGGCATCTTATGGTTTTATATCTTTAAGACTTTTTTCTACAACAGAAAAATCTGGCTTTTGGGATAGATAAGGCTTAACTTCTTCATCGCTTAGCTTTTTCCAAACCTTTGTCTCACCCATAAAGCCAGATTTATCAATACTCCCGCGCAACTCAAGTGTATTGCCCTTAAGCGTTACTTTGGCATAATACTCTTTTCCTGAATCAAAATTATATACCTTGCCATTTTTAAATACATCACTCTTACCCTCTCTTACGAGATTATAGACAAATACACTCCCCTTATCAAGACGATTTCTAAGAGCTGGATTCTCATTATTGACATCTTTTTTGGGTAGCGAACCATCTACATTAGCAAAACCATAGGCATAGTATTTATCACCTTTTTTAAAAAACTCCACAATACTTTGCTGTCCTTTCTCACCTTTATGAGTCATATAATAACCCTCTAGCTCTGCTCCATAAATAACTGCCGTAGATAAAACCAAAATCAATATTATTTTTTTGTAATTCATTTGTTTCTCCTTATATATTCATAAAAAATAATTAAACCTTAAATGGCACAAAATTCGCTTTTGTTTTTTAACTAATTTTGCAAGTATAACAAAATTATATTAGAATAGCACAATTTAAAAAACACTGAAAGGGTCATATACAAATGAAATATGGTGTTATAGTAAAATGCCTCACATTATGTAGCATTCTTATGTATGGAATGCAAAAAACACCTATAAAATATTTCTCAAATGATGTCCAGCCAAATGAAGCTCTACAAGAAGTTGCTAAAACGCGTCAAGATTTACTCTATGAGGTTGCAGGAGTAAAGATTCCCAAACCAAAAGACCCACGTGAGGGCTTATATGCACTTGTTAATGTGGGCGTAGTTTTCACACCTTCACTTGGCTCAAGTAGTATGCTAGGAATAGAAACAGGATATGATTTTATATTTGGCAAACATCATTCATTGCGCATATTTGGATTTTTTGACCGCACGAATTATGGTGCATTTGGAGATTTTGAATTTGATGCTAATAAGCCTAATAAAATGCAAATTTATCGTGGAGGATTTTCTGCTGAATATAGAATCTATGCCACGCGCTACATAGGATTTCGTATGCGACTTGGTTCATTTGGAGCTTATAGCTTCTCACGCACAGATAGTGCAGCTCTTCCCACTCTTAGCACTAAGCGCACTAAATGGTTTTATCCTACTTTTGCTTTTGGACCAATTTTTATCTACGGCAAACATCACGAGCTTTTTGTAGGCTATGATTTACTTGATTATGAAAAAGAACGCGGTATGAGTGTAAATTATCTTAAATACTCATATAAATTTTGATTAAAGGAGATTCTATGCTTGATGTTAAACAACTCTATTTAAATGCGAATGCTTTGCTTAAAGGACACTTCCTCTTAAGCAGCGGAAATCACTCTGACCACTATCTCCAATCAGCACGTGTATTAGAAAATCCAGCCATTGCGCAGCAATTAGCCAATGCCTTAGCAGCACAAATTAAAGATTCTCATATTAAAGTTGAATGCGTATGCTCTCCTGCTCTTGGTGGAATCCTCGCAGGGTATGAACTCGCAAGAGCTCTAGGTGTGAGATTTATTTTCACAGAACGAGTTGAGGGGCAAATGCAGCTAAGAAGGGGCTTCAAAGTGGCAAAAGATGAAAAAGTGCTTGTATGCGAAGATATTATTACTACTGGTGGTTCAGCTTTAGAATCTGCTCAATGCGTAGAGTTTGAAGGTGCAAAAATAGTCGCTTACGCAGGATTGGCAAATCGGGGATTCTGTAAGCGCGTAGGCTCAAATCTCCCGCGCAAAAAAGAGGCGCGATTGCCAGAGCACATCCCGCTTTTTGCACTTGAAGATTTTGTATTTAATATGTATGAGCCGCATTCCTGCCCTCTGTGTGATGCAGGAGAGCAAAAAGCAATTAAACCCGGTAGTCGCGGTAATTAAATGCTATGGGAACGCCTAAACGTTGGCGGAAAATAAAATCCGCACAAAAGACAACCCCCTTAGCACATAGCGTAAAAAAATCTCAATGGATAAATATATATAACTTCTCACTCAAAAAGCAATTACAGCTAATGCACGCGAGTGAGCGGTTAAAAGCATTTATCACTGATATGTTTATGATTAATATGCCTCTTTTGTATCTTACCACTTATGTTTTTTTAGATGGCAAAGAGGCTTTTACGCACAATCAAAGTGTTATTTTTGCCTGTGGCATAGGCTATGGATTTATTACTTCACTTTTTTTAGCACTCTCTAGCCAAACACCCGGTTTCCGATATATGCACCTTCAACTTGTGCGAAGCGAATCTAACTCAAATAAATCCACGCAAAACATTGCTTATTGCAAAGTAGGCTTTTTGAGGGCATTTGCGCGTTATGTATTATGGGTAATTGGCACAAGCTTTTTATTTGGAATCCTCATCGGAATATTGCGCCGTGATGGTAGATGTCTGCACGATGTGCTGTGCAAAACACAAGTAATAAGCCAAGATGATGAGTCTATTACTCATCAAACACTCTCTTAAAAATCGCATCAATATTTTTTGTATAATACTCATAAGCAAAGCATTCCTTGATAGCCGCCTCACCAATAAACCCCACTAGTTCAGAATCTGCTAATAAATACTGCAAATACAAGCTCTCTCCTTTTTCATTCACCACTGCTTTACCCTCTTGTAAATCCTGCCATACTTTCATCGCATTGCGTTGCACGATTTTATACGCATCTTCACGACTAACGCCCTTTTTAGGCAACTCTAATAAGATTCTTTGTGAAAACACAAGCCCACCGGTTAAATTAAGATTTTTCATCATATTTTTAGGATACACCACAAGCTTATCAAGCAATCCCTTAAGTCGCACAAGCATAAAATCAGTAGTGATAAAACTATCAGGCAGGATAAAACGCTCTACGCTTGAGTGGCTAATGTCTCGCTCGTGCCAAAGGGCGACATTTTCCATTGCTGGCAGAGCAAAAGAGCGAATCATTCTACAAAGTCCGGTGATATTCTCACTTAGCACTGGATTGCGCTTGTGTGGCATTGCACTACTGCCTTTTTGCCCTTTTTCAAAATATTCCTCCGCTTCATACACTTCTGTGCGCTGCAAATGCCGCACCTCAACAGCAATTTTTTCACAACTACTAGCTAGAAGTGCCAAATCACTCATTAATCGTGCATATCTATCACGCTGAATGACTTGATTGCTCACAGGAGCGGGTTTTAACCCCAAATCTTTACATACAATTTCTTCTAGCTCAATAGGTGTATGTGCGAGATTTCCCATTGCTCCGCTTAACTGCCCCACAGAGATGACTTCCAAAGTAGATTCCAAAGCCTTTAAATGCCTTCCTAGCTCATCATACCAAATTGCCAAAACGAGCCCAAAAGTAATGGGTTCGCCGTGGATTCCGTGAGAGCGTCCTACCATAAGTGTGCCTTTGTGTTCCATCGCCCTTTTTTTAATCACTTCACGCACCTGCTTAATATCCTCTAAAATAATCTTTAGAGAATCTCGCATTTGCAGCGCCACAGCCGTATCAATACAATCACTTGAAGTAATCCCATAATGCACCCAGCGCGATTCCTCACCTAAGCTTTCAGCCACACTTGTAGTAAAAGCAATTAAATCGTGCTTTGTAACTGCCTCTATTTCATCAATGCGCGCAATATCAAACTTTGCATTCTTGCATATTTTGTCACAATCATCATCAGGGATAAGCCCTAGCTTATTCCACCCGCGCACTAATGCCTTTTCCACCTCTAGCCACGCAGAATATTTAGCATTTAAATCCCATAGTTTTTTCATTTCCTCGCGTGCATATCGCTCTATCATACTTTCTCCTTAATAATACAATTTTCCGCTTAAGTTCTACTATGTTATGGCAAAGTGTTAAATTTCATAGCCAAAAATTCATTATTGTAAATCTCATCAATTAAAGCTCAAATTTTGCCATTATAATAAATCTTAGCTTAATATGCTACAATCTCATTTAAGATTTAACTCTATTAAGATTCCCTACTTACTAAGGATATTTTTATGAATGTCGCGCTTTTACAGCTTCCATCACTTATGTCCTCTGACACAAAGCTTGAAAAATATTTTCAAACTTGCAAAGCGAAAAAAGTCAAGCTTGTAGCTCTTGGAGAATATGTCCTTAATCCTTTTTTTAAAGAATTTGACACCACAAACCCTAAAGAAATGGCGCATACTCTCTCTGCCGATACGCTTTCTGTGCTCCATAAACTCTCTAAAAAATACAAACTTGATATTATCGCTCCACTACTTATGAGAGAACAAAATAAACTTTATAAATCTATCGCTCTTATTCAAAATGACAAAGCACAATTTTATCATCAGCAAAAACTCATTGCTTATCCACATTGGAACGAAAAAGCCTTTTTTGATAATAAAGTCTCAAAATCCCCGCAAACACCGCTTATTTTTGAAAAAGATGGCTTTAAAATAGGTATTGTCGCAGGCTTTGAAATACATTTTGATGAAATATGGCTCAAGCTTAAAAAAGCGCAGGTAGATGTGGTATTCTTGCCTTGTAGTAATACTTTTAATTCCAAGATGCGATGGCGCAATCTCTGTCAAATGCGTGCTTTCCTTAACTCTATGGCAATCTTGCGCATTAATCGCGTTGGGGAGCTTTATTATGAGCAAACGCCTTGGAGATTCTATGGAGATAGTCTTTTTATCAACGCAAATGGGCATATTGAAGAAAGCTTAGGTGATAAAGAAGAAATGATGCTTGTTGGGCTTGATTTAACACATATTCATCAAATACAAAAAGAATGGCAGTTTAGAGAATAATTGTTTAGAATCCTTACGAAACATCAAATTGCAAAATTTTCATTTTGACTTTATTGTTATAATCATCGCGCATAAGTTCAAATTGCACATTACCGCTTTGTCCTATTTCACGCATTTGTGGCACAAAAAACTCTATGGCTTCAAGCAACACGCCATTGCTTTTATCGTTCAATATGTAGCTCAAATGCTTTTTATCTCTGCCAAGAGGCTTAAGAGATTGGATTTGAAGATTCTCACACAAAAATATAGGCTTTGGATTTCCCTCGCCAAAAGGTTCAAAGCGCTCACAAATCGCCAAAAGCTCCTCATTAATACTCGCACTCTCAATCACACCAAGTATTGCATTTTCTTTTATATCATCAAATATGAGAGCAGATTCTAAAGCATTTATGAATCCCTCTAATTGTTCTAACTCTAAACTTATCCCCACTGCGCCACTATGCCCACCAAAACGCAAAAGATGCTTACTTAAAGGCGTGATACTTGCAATAAGATTAAGCCCTCCAAAACTGCGCCCACTCCCCTTAAGTATGCCATTGCTATAACTCAATACAAATGCGCTCTTACCTTTTTCTTGAGCAAGTGAAGAAGCAACAATACCAAGAACGCCTTCGTGCCAATCCTCTCCATAACTCACAATAATATGTTCAGATTCTATATTTGGCATTTGTGCAAGAGATAGAATCTCACTCTGCACACTTTTGCGCTGAACATTGAGTTCAAAGAGTTTATCATAGATTCTAAGTGCATCTACAACACTTGGAGCAAGCAAAAAATCCAAAGCTAAATTTGCATTTGCCATACGCCCAGCACAATTAAGCAATGGCACAATGGAAAATGCAAGATTCTCTGCATTGATAGTTTTAAGCTTAGAGCGTATCAACAAAGCAAGAGGGCTTGAAGAGTTGCGAAGTCGCTCTATGCCTTTTTTTACAAGTATGCGATTAATCCCCACAAGCGGCATAATATCTGCAATACTTGCCAAAGCAAGATATTCTAAAAATTCGCCCATATCTATTGAGGCGCCAAGAATCTGTTTTATCGCAGCGCAAAAATACCACGCTACCACTGCTCCACAAATTGATTTTTGTATAAAGCTGCAATCAGCCATATAAGGGTCAATAATCACATCAGCTTGAGGCAATGTATTTGCGGGTGTATGATGGTCTGTAATGATAAATACAATATTGTGCTCTTTGCACCAATCTCCTGCACAAAATGCGTTTATACCATTATCTACACTTACCACAATAGAAGCATTATTTGCGTATTTTTCCAAAAGTGCAGCACTCACTCCATAGCCATCAATAAAACGATGAGGAATAACAAGCCTAAATTTTTCATAACCTAAACGCTCAAAAAATCGGCACATTAGCGCACTTGCACATATTCCATCAGCATCATAATCCCCTACCACAAGAATCTCTTGCCCTTTATTCATACATTCTACCACTTTTTGTGCGCCTGTAAGTGCGTGTGTAAGTGAATCAGGCTTGGGCAAATCACGTAAGGTCGCTATACCTTGCTCTAAATCACGCTCTAAGAGCATCTGTAAAAGGGTATCTTTATCAATCTGACGCATTTTTATACCAATTTATTTATGTCTTTTTATGTGCTAAAGTTTCTTTCACAAAAGCCAAAATGACAGGATTAGGGTTTTGCAATCGCGAAGTAAATTCAGGGTGAAACTGCACTCCAACAAACCACGGGTGATTTGCAAGCTCAATAGATTCTATAAGTCCATTGCTCTCTCCACTTACAATCATACCATTTTTTTCAAAAAGTGCGCGATAGTGAGGATTTGCCTCGTATCTATGACGATGACGCTCTTTAATAAGTGTCTGTTTGCCATAAGCCTCATAAAGCTTTGTGCCTTTTTTGATATGGCATTCATACTCACCCAAACGCATTGTTCCACCCATAGGTGAAGTATGCGTGCGTAATTGCACCCCACCTTGCGAATCGATAAAATTTTCAATTAAATATATCACAGGCTCTTTTGTTTGTGGATCAAATTCAATAGAGTTTGCTTCGCTCATTCCTAATACATTGCGCGCAAATTCAATGAGTGAGAGCTGCATACCTAAACAAATACCAAGTAATGGAATCTGCTGGATACGCGCATATTTTATTGCCTCTAATTTACCTTCAATGCCCCGCTCGCCAAATCCTCCCGGTATAAGAAGAGAATCTACATCATATAAAAGCGCAAGATTATCTACTAAAATCTCACTATCAATCCATTTGATATTTACACGTGTGTCGGTGTTTGCTCCTGCGTGTATAAGAGATTCTATTAAAGACTTGTAAGATTCTTTGAGGCTTAAATATTTGCCGACAAAACCAATGGTTATGTTTGATTTGGGTGCAATGATTTTTTTTACAAGCATATCCCAATTATCCATTTTGGGTTTTAATTCGCCCAACTCCAAATGCCTTGCAATAGGAGTAAGTATGCCTTCTTCTAAGAAATTAAGAGGACATTTATAAATACTCTGCGTATCTTGAGCCACTATCACACTATCATTATCAACATCACAACTCAAAGCAAGTTTGCGCTTTAACTCTTTGTCAAGATTTTTCTCACATCGCGCTACAAGAATTTGTGGAGAAATACCAATGCGTCTAAGTTCTTGAACGGAATGTTGGGTAGGCTTTGTCTTTAGCTCTCCTGCTGCACGCATAAGAGGAATAAGCGTAATATGAATAGAAATAACTTGTTTGCCTCCTAGCTCGTGCTTCATCTGTCGCATAGCTTCAAGATAAGGCATACCCTCTATATCACCAACTGTTCCACCAAGTTCTACAACAAGAAAATCACTTCCCTCTCCTGCAAACTTGATACGAGATTTAATTTCATCAACAATATGCGGCACAATCTGAATGGTTTTGCCTAAATATTTACCCTTGCGCTCATTTTCAATCACAGACATATAAATTTGTCCTGTGGTAAAATTATTTTTTTTATGGAAATCTTTATTCAAAAACCGCTCATAATGCCCTATATCCAAATCTGTTTCTGCTCCATCACAGGTTACAAAAACTTCTCCGTGTTCTAATGGACTCATCGTGCCCGGATCAACATTAATATAAGGGTCAATTTTTAAAATTGATACACTATATCCGCTCTGTTGAAGTAAAGTTGCGATGGAAGAAGAAGTAATACCCTTACCAAGGGAACTTAAGACACCTCCTGTTACAAAAATATATTTTACTGCCATTAGCTAATCCTTCATAAATTTTGATGTAATCATAATAAATGAGTAGTTAAAAGCTTGTTAATTTACTTTTTTTTGTATTTTATATTCCATAATATGTTTTTGATAATTTTTATAAATTACAAGGAGCATAAATTGTTACATACTCTCATTATTTTTGTTGGCTTGTTTATCTGTGCTTATGCCTTGCCAAGTATTATTTTAGCTATTTTACAAATACGTCATATTAAAGCTGAATTACAAAAACCTGCCATTTTGTTAGAATCTGAGGATTACCACCAAGCAGGAGAGTATGCTATTGCTTCATTACGTCTTGATATAATAAATCGTGTCCTTGAAATTATTACTTTTATTCTATGGGTAAGTTTTGGCTTTAGCTTACTTCAAAAACAACTTGATATATTTATGCCACATTCTTTGAATCCTATATGGCAAAGTGTGGCTTTAGTGCTTAGTTTTATGCTTATAAGCAGTATCATTGAATTACCCTTATCTATTTATAAAACTTTTGGGCTTGATAAGAAATTTGGATTCTCCAAACAAACACCGAAACTTTTTATTATTGATTTATATAAACATTTTCTTTTGAGTTTAATTGTTGGTGGTTTGATTGTATTTTTGCTCATTTTTATCATTGAAAAAGTTGTATTATGGTGGATTGTGGGCTTTATCGTTCTGCTTAGTGTAGTTATTCTAGCTAATTTTGTTTATCCTACACTCATTGCTCCACTTTTTAATAAATTCACTCCCCTTGATGATGAAAACCTCAAAGCTCGCATAGAATCCTTACTCAACACCATAGGTTTTAAAAGTAATGGTATTTTTGTTATTGACGCTTCTCGGCGCGATGGACGACTTAATGCTTATTTTGGTGGACTTGGCAAAAATAAAAGAGTGGTGCTTTTTGATACTTTGCTTGATAAAATTAGTGCTGATGGCTTAATTGCGATTTTAGGACACGAACTCGGGCATTTCAAACACAAAGACATACTTAAAAACATTGCAATTATGGCGTGTGTGCTTTTTGTGCTCTTTTTTATTGTAGGACATTTACCTCCACAACTCTTTGACGCACTGAGTTTGGCACATAATGGTGCAGGGATACTTATCGTAATGCTCCTTATTTCACCTATGATTGCTTTTTGGTTTATGCCTTTAATTGGTTATTTTAGTCGTGAGGCAGAATACGCAGCTGATGAATTTGGAGCGAATCTTTCAAGCAAACATTGCCTTGCTGATGCTCTAGTATGTCTTGTGAATGAAAATAAAAGCTTTCCAAGCTCTCACCCTGCTTATATTTTCTTCTACTATACTCACCCACCACTACTGCAACGACTTAAAGCATTAGATTATGATATGTAGTATTGACGAGCTTTTAGAAGATTCTATTTCCCGTCTTTCTCAATCTGATGTTACCTTTGAACTTAAGCCTAGATACGAATCCGAAATCCTCCTTTCATTTCTACTAGGTGTCCCACGCACCTATCTTCACACTCATAGTGCGCAAAATATAGAATCTACTCTTGCGCAAAGATTCTATACACTTATAAATGAACGTGCAAAGGGCAAGCCTATTGAATATATTACACGCCAAGCAAGTTTTTATGAGAGAAGTTTTTATGTTGATGAGCGCGTATTAATTCCGCGTCCGGAAACCGAAATACTCATTGATAAAGCAAATGAGATAATTAAAGGGGAAAAAGTAAATTTTATAGCAGAGGTAGGGGTAGGTTCAGGCATTATCACTACTACACTTGCCATTATGCACCCACAATGTTACTTCTTTGCCACAGATATAAGTGAGCAAGCCCTTGAGGTGAGCAAACTTAATATTGCCACTTATGCACCAAATGCAAATATTACACTACAATGCTGCTCCCTGCTTCCCGCGCATATAAACCCACAACTTATCATCTCAAATCCTCCTTATATTAAAGATGATTATCCTATAAGCGCACCGCTGCACTATGAGCCCAAAATTGCACTTTTTGGCGGAAAAGATGGGTTGGGGATATTAAAATCACTCATTAACGAATGCGCTACTCGTAAAGTATGGCTACTATGCGAAATAGGCTATGACCAAAAAGATGCACTTGAACACATACTTTTACAATCTCGTGCAAAAAATATAACATTCTATAAAGATTTAAGTGGCTGGGACAGGGGATTTAGTGCTTATTTTGGTATATAAAAGGTGTAGTATAATCTAACTTTAGTCGCCCTTTTGAAAAATCAATCAAATCTTGCATACTTTTAACAAAAGGCGGAAACATCATTGAAGCAATTTCAAAAACTCTAAAGCTTGTGAGTGCATCAGCATAAGCGCGATGAGTAACTGCTGTGCGTATGCCTAAAAATTCATTTAAAAACCCAAGAGCATAACGAGGAGAAAGAATCGTTTTTTTGGCAAGCTCAATCGTGCAAAGCTTAGGATTAAGTAGCCCAAACAAACCACACTGACGTAAGTGATAATCTACAAAGCCATAATCAAAATTTACATTATGAGCCACAAATACATCTGTGCCTAAAAATGCCCTAAATTCTCCTAAAACTTCTTTAATTGAAGGTGCATAAGCAATATCTGCTTGGCAAATACCTGTAAGCTGCGTAATATTCTCTGGCACTTCATCAGCATAAACATAGCTTTCAAATTTATCTATAATCTCCCCACCTTTTACTTTAAGCGCACCAATCTCAATAATTTGACATTGTTGAGGTTTAGCCCCATTAGTTTCAATATCTACAAAAACTAAATTGCCTTTTTGCCATTCTTGGTGTTGTGTGCTTAGACTAAAATATGATTCTCCATTGTGTTTTTGCACATACAAAGGAGCACCGGAACCCTTAAGTAGTTCAAGTTCAGATGCTATATCTGCATAAAGTCCGCCGATATTTTTTACATAAGTATAAAATTGTGCCTCGCTCATAGGCTTTTGACGGAGTTTTTCAAAAAGCTGCTGATATGTCATAGATTCTATCTAAGTGCGCTAATAGCTTGAGCATAATCAGTTGAGCCAAAAATAAAACTCCCAGCTACAACTATATCAATTCCTGCATTTTTGAGTATGTCAATATTTTTATCACTCACTCCTCCGTCAATCTCAAGCAAACAAGAAGGATTGAGTCTATCACGCATTTTTTTAAGATTCTGTAATTTTTTGACACTATGGGGGATAAAACTCTGCCCTCCAAAACCCGGATTTACACTCATAAGCAATACCAAATCAATATCAGGCAAAATATACTCTAAGCTTTGCTCGTTAGTGTGAGGATTAAGCACTACACCTGCTTTTACGCCGGATTCTTTAATATACCAAATGAGGCGATGCAAATGTTGCACTTCCTCAATATGCACACTCATAAATGCAGGTTTTAAAGGCAAAAATAAATCCACAAAAAAGGGAACATTTTTTACCATAAGATGAATATCTAAAGGTTTGCTTGAACTCTTGGCTATGCTTTGCACAATCATAGGACCCATTGTGAGATTTGGCACAAAATGTCCGTCCATTACATCAATATGCACAAAATCACACCCTGCTTTACATATATCTTCCACCTCTTGCCCTAATTTTGCAAAGTCTGCAGAAAGCATACTTGGGGCTACTAATATATCTTTGTTCATTACTTATCCTTATGATAAAATCCTACATATATTTTAGCATAATATCGCTGTAAGTCTTGCACTGATTATTAAGGAGATTGTATGCCCTTATTTTATTCATTACGTCCATTACTCACTCCATTTACGCCTACGCTCATTTATCCTCTACATCATTTACCTAAGCCCAAAAGTCCTTTTATACCCTATGGGTTTAATATTTCTATACAAGAAGGAAAAGAAATCATCGCACACATAGAATCTTCTCAAACAAATGCGCCCAAAGCAATTATCATTTTTGTGGGTGGATTTTGTGATACAATTATGCGAGCTGTATATAGGGAATTTGTGGCATTTAATGAACCTTTTTGTCTTAAACTCTATATAAGTTTTAAATGCCAAAAACTTTTTACTTTATGGCTACCCATACTTACAAATATGGGATTACCGCTTTTTATCATTGCACATTCTTGGGGTGCAAGTAATCTCAATAAAGTTCTTCAAACAAAGATTGCTGATAATATACACTTACATTACTTACTTACGCTGGACCCTGTGGGTTATAATACACCTCACACACGCCCTAGTGGCATTAGATTATGGGAAAATATTTATATTTCTCATAAAATACAATACTTGCGCCGCGATAATATCATTGCTCTTATTGGACACGCGTGGAATAATATTGAAGTAAGTGATTATAATGCCTCATTATCTAAACCAGCTCATCACGCAAGTATCAATCAAATGATAAACACTTCACATTTTTACCAAGAGCTTACAAAAATCATCAAATCTTAATCCTAAAATGTTATAATCGCCTCTATTTTTATACACGAGGAGAATCTATGATAAGCATCATTATTGATTCTTTAAGAGAATCTGCCCTACATATTGATAGTCTTTTAAAAGACACTTCCACAAGCTATCTGCAAAGCATTAATGCAAGTGGCGATATGCAACTTGAAATTGATGTAAGGGTTGATAAATTTTTAAGCGAAAAATTACTTAATCTACCTTGTGTAAAGGCTATCTGTAGTGAAGAGCAAGAAGAAATAATGTATTCAGAAAATAAAAATGCACCCTATATTATTGCTTATGACCCTCTTGATGGCTCTTCGCTCATTGATAGTAACCTAAGTATTGGCACAATTTTTGGCATCTATAACGAAGAGTTAAGTGCAAAACATCTTATTGCTAGTGGATATATTATTTATGGACCGCGTCTTGAAATGGTAGTGGCTCAAGAGCAAGCTCTGCATTATCGCTATAATGGCAATATGTGGCGCAATCTTGGTGCATTAGCTCTTAATACAAAAGGTAAAATTAACGCGCCCGGTGGCACACAAAAGCATTGGGAAAACAAACACAAAGCAATGATAGAATCCCTTTTTGCACAGGGGTATCGTTTGCGCTATTCTGGAGGTATGGTGCCAGATTTGCATCAGATTCTTATTAAAGGTGGGGGGCTTTTTAGTTATCCTGCCACGAGTGATGCTCCTAATGGCAAACTTCGCAAACTTTTTGAAGTATTTCCCTTTGCATTTGTGTATGAAAAAGCTGGAGGATTTGCTACAAATGGCACTTATAGAATTTTAGAGCTTGAAGTTGCTCACCTACACGATAGCACACCTTGTTTTTTTGGTAGCCAAAGTGAAATGAACCTTGTAAAGGAAGTCTATGAGTGAGCCTATAACAGATGAATACACACAAAATCTCAATGACAAAACTACTCTCTTGCAGCAATGCCAACAAAACAAAGGTTATATATCTTGTTTAAAATGTGAACAGCTTATAGGTTGTCAAGTGCGACAAGAGTATGTCAAAGCAGTCTATGAGAGTATGTCAAAAGGGCAACACGGCGATTTTGATTTTAATTAATGTATACAAAGGATAGAAAATGAGTCAAAAAATCCTCATAACCTCCCCTATTTATTATGTGAATGATATTCCTCATATTGGGCACGCTTATACAACCATTTTATGTGATATGCTTAAAAAATTTTATCAACTACAAGGCAACGATGTAAAGTTTCTCACAGGCACAGATGAACACGGACAAAAAATTGAACAATCCGCACAAAAGCATAGCCTAGACCCTCAATCTTATGCTGATAAAATTAGTATAAGATTCAAAGAGTTGTGGAATGAATTTAATATAGATTATGATATTTTTGTGCGCACCACAGATAATATGCATTGTCTAAGTGTACAAAAAGCCTTTGAAATAATGTATGCTAAAGGTGATATTTACAAGGGGAGCTATGAGGGACATTATTGTATTTCGTGTGAGACTTTCTTTACTCAAAAGCAACTTAATGAAAATAACGCTTGTCCTGATTGTGGCAAGCCTACACAGATTGTGCAAGAAGAAAGTTATTTTTTTGCCCTAAGTAAATATCAAAATAAACTTTTGGATTGGTATAAATCTCACCCTGATTTCATTTTACCACAATTTCGCCAAAATGAAATTATCAAATTTGTAAATGAAGGACTTAATGACCTCTCCATTACGCGCACAAGCTTTGAATGGGGTGTGCCACTCCCGCATAATCCCGTGCGTAAAGATGACAAAAAACACGTGATGTATGTGTGGCTTGATGCACTTTTAAGCTACTTAAGCCCTCTGGGTTATCTTTCAGATAGTGCAAAAATGCCTTATTGGGAGAATGCAATACACTTTGTTGGTAAGGATATTTTGCGATTCCACGCAGTGTATTGGTTAGCATTTTTAATGAGCCTTGAGCTACCTTTGCCACAGCACATTTATGCGCACGGCTGGTGGACAAAAGATGGAACAAAAATGAGCAAAAGCATTGGCAATGTGATTAATCCAAAAGAAGTTGCAAATGCCTATGGTATAGAATCTTTGCGATATTTTTTGCTTAGAGAAATGCCATTTGGACAAGATGGAGACTTTAGCCAAAAAGCCTTTATTGAGCGCATTAACGCTGAACTAGGTAATGATGTAGGCAATTTGCTTAATCGCCTTATTGGTATGAGTGAGAAATATTTTGCGCTCCAAGTCGATTCTGTGCAAGTGGAAATGTTTTTTGCCCCTGAACTCAATGAGCTTAAAAATATCATTGCCCAAGCACAAGAAAAAATGCTCTCTATGCAGCCACACCGCTATGTTGAAGAGCTGTGGAAAGCTTTTGGACTGGGCAATAGTGTCATTACCAAATATGAACCTTGGAACCTCATCAAGTCTCATCAAACAGATAAGGCAATGGCTTTGCTCGGCTTGATTGCTAATATTTTAGCCCAAAGTAGCCTTTTACTCTATCCGATTATGCCTCAAAGTGCGTGTAAAATCGCCAACACGCTCAATTTTGATATTAATGCACAAAATTATGAAAAACTTATTAAACAAGGACAGCTTCTTGCCTCTTTTAAACTCAATAAAATTCCTCCACTTTTCCCTCGTATAGAATCTCCTTTACTTGCAGAATCTCCTACCAATACCAAGGAAGATTCTCAAAACAAACATACACCTGAAAAAACAGGACTTATTGATATTAAAGATTTTAGCAAAATTGATATACGCGTAGGAACAATCATAGAATGCACTCCCATAGAAAAAAGTGAAAAACTCCTAAAATTAATGGTAGATATTGGTGAATCTAAGCCACGTCAGATTCTTTCAGGTATCGCTCAATACTATACCCCTCAATCTCTTATAAATAAACAAATATGCTTGATAATCAACCTCAAACCAGCCAAACTTATGGGAGAAATCAGCGAGGGAATGATACTTGCTAGTAAAGATAAAAACGGCTTGTCTTTGCTTGGTGTAGATAATCCACGAATCAATGGAAGTCCGATAAGTTAAATTTCTTAAGGAAAAAATGTGAGAGTAAATGAAGTTGTAGAAATCACTAAAGGAAAGCTTCTTACTACACCTTCCATTGCGGAGTTTTCACGTATTATTTGTGATGTAGAACGTGTGCAAAAAGGTGATTTATTTATCGCTAAAGACATTGCTCAAGTGCCACAAGCTGTTGCGATGGGAGCATATGGCATAATTTGTGCAAATATACATAATATTAATGATGGAGAATTAGCGTGGATTATGGTAGAAGATTTACAAGACTGCCTCACACGCCTTATTCGCTATAAGCTCTTAGCCAAAAATATTACTACTATTTCTCTAAATCCCATTGAAGAAGCAATAGCCCAAGAAATTATTATTGATGAACGTGCAAAATTTTTTCACAATGATTTGTATGCTTTTATTGAACTCCTCAATAATGAGCAAATCAGTTTTATATTCACACACAATGAGCATATTTTAGAGATTAGCTTTGAAGTGATACAGGCTCATAAACCAAAAGAGCGTCCATTTCTAATCATCTCCCACACACTCTTTGATAGCACTATTTTCTATCAAAGCACGCATTATCGTATTAATCTTCCTAAACTTTTTTTAAATGATTTGGGTGCAGTGGTTAATCTCTGTGAAAATAAAGGCATAGAATATTCACTTAATCATTTTAAACATATTCCTTTCTTTAAGCCTAATTTTCTCAACGCCTTTGGTAAAGTAATTGATTATGGACAAGCTGCTAAGGTTGCTATTGCCGAAGAAGATATTGAACAATTTAAAAAATATATGGCATATATTGCTAATAATGCCACTTGGGGGAAACTTCTTTTTCTTGTGCCTGATATATATTTAGAACTTTTTAATCAAATCGCTCAAACATTTGCATACAAAACTCAAGAGGAGTTATATACATATATTCACCATAATAATTTCAATTTTGCACTTATCTTAGGTATTGATGATAGCACACTTGTGCATACTTTAAATACTAATCACAAACAGATTCTTGAGCCCAATTTATTCTCAGATATTATGGAAGAAAGATATGCAAGAAAGCCTGAACTCTAATGATTTTAAAGAATACGCCGCCAAAAAAGCAAAGCATATCACCTCTGCTAAAAATATTGCTCCGCTTTTAGAGTGCATTGCATCTCTTCCAACTATTCCCTCACATTTTTATAGCGATAATGGCATTCATATTGTCGCTCAAGATAAAACTTTAGCTCAAAAGTATCATAAAGCAATTTATACACTTGCTACACAGCTTAAGCCGTGGAGAAAAGGACCTTTTTTTTTATTTGATATACATATTGATAGTGAATGGCAAAGCTTTATGAAATGGCAGCTTCTCGCTCCACATTGCAACCTTGAGGGTAAATACATAGCAGATGTTGGCTGTAATAATGGCTATTATATGTTTGAAATGCTCCTGCAGGGGAAAAAATTATATAAAAAAATCATAGGCTTTGACCCAAGCGGCATTTTTAAATGCCAATTTGATTTTATTAATCACTTTATCAATGCTCCTATTGAATTTGAGTTGCTTGGTGTAGAAGATTTGTTAGCATATTCTCAAGCACACAATCAAAGTTTTGATGTGATTTTTTGTCTTGGAGTGCTTTATCATCGATTTGACCCAATCAATACGCTTAAAATCCTCTCTCAATCGCTCAACAAAGGTGGAGAGCTTATTTTGGATACGCTTATCTATGAGAGCAATGAAGAAATTTGTCTTTGTCCTGCACAAAGTTATGCTAAAATGTCAAATGTCTATTTTATCCCGAGTATCCCTACTTTAAAAGGTTGGTGTGAAAGAGCAAATCTCTATGATTTTGAAGTCATTAATCTTACACCCACCACCACACAAGAGCAACGCCAAAGTGCTTGGGTAGATTCTCAAAGTTTAAGTGCATTTTTAAATGAAACACAAACTCGCACTATAGAAGGGTATCAAGCCCCATTAAGAGGATATTTTAAACTCAAAAAACGATAAAGGAGCAAATGTATGGAAGAAGAAAAATTTAATGAAGATAATGGCAATGCCTTCACTCCTCTTGAAAAAGATGATTTAGAAGTCTGCACGAGTATGCCCTCAAATATGAGCGGAGAACTTCTTGAGCTTTACCGCAATAAAGCAGTTGTTCGTTTTACTCCAACTGAACGTATGATAATGGACGAGAGCAAAATGATTCACGCAGGATTTGTTTTTAACTCTGCAAGTTTTGCAGCAATGGCAGCTATTAATAAAAAATATAGTGTGCTTATTGCTGCTGATGTGAAATTTCTCGCACCCATTGAATTAGGACACGAAGTCATTTTTAAAGCTGAATCTATCCAAAGTGATACAAAAAAATGCGAAGTTAAAGTAGAAGGCTATCTGCTTGATATTAAAATTTTTGATTCTATTTTTCATATTGCTGTATTTGACAAAAAAATCTTCAAACTGCGGTTTAAAGATGAATAACCAACAAAATAAGAAAAATTGATGATTATTAATCAGCGTTTTTTTTTTTTTGTTAGAATTAGAGTTTTATTTGACCAAATTAAAATACTTAGGGAGCGTTATATGAGTTTTTTTAATCACTTCAAAATTGGCACAAAGATTATTTTTGTTGTCTCTATTATTGTCGCAATTTGTGTGGCAGCTATTATTTTTATTGTCTCATATTTTGCATCAAATACACTTTCGCACGAAAGCGATAAACTCTTAACTAATACGGCTGCTCGTTATAAAAATCTCATTGCAGGCTCAATCAATGAAATTTTTGCAAGCACAATCTCTGCAGAAGCAGGCATAGGAGCATTGCTTGATAAAGGTGTCGCTCTTGATGAGGAACAGCTTACGACTATAATTGAAAAAGTAGTTGATTCTAATCGCTATTCTGCTGGAGGATTTGTCATAATGACAAAAGAATACACGCAAAGTTTTATTAAAAGCTCCTCTGTGTTACCAACTGGTGAATTTGCTATACTCACGCTTGATGAAGACACAGGACCGGGAGGCACTTATACACAAACTTTACCATCTGAGCTTATAAAAGAAATGCCTGACATTCTCGCCTCTTTGCACAATGACCAAGTAAGTATGTCCCTATCATATGAAATTACTTTCAATGATAAAAAATATTATATTAAAGCTGCAATTGTTCCAATTATCCGCAAAGGTAAGATAATAGGAGCTATGGCTAATCTCTTTAACCTAGAAATGCTTGATGAGCATTTAGCAAACCACGCATTAAGTGTATTTGAACACGACCAACGCTTTGTTATTGATGATAATGGACGCCTTGTCCTCAATAGTGCTACCGACCAACGTGCGGAAACACGCCTTAAAGACTTGCGTGAAACAAATACTCACCCAACTACAAAAGTAATTGTTGATGCTGCTAAAAAACGTGAAAATGGTATTTATACTTATACCAACCTCCACGGCAGAAGCTCAAAAACAGCTATTACCTCATTTGAAATTTGGCCCGGAACAGGCCAATATTGGACTGTTCTTTCCCTTGCACCCTTTAGTTCAATTGAAAAACCAATTAATACCCTACAAATCGTAATGGTTGTTGTAGGAGTGCTTGCTATTATCGTCATCTCACTTATTGTATTTATCTACATTCGCTCAACCATTGCACGTAGAATCCAGCATATCTCTCACACACTCTTTGAATTTTTCAAATATCTCAACTACGAACGCAAAGATGCACCACAACCTCTTAAGATTGTTGCTCAAGATGAATTAGGTGAAATGGGTAATGCTATTAATGATAATATTCAAAAAACAAAAGCTGGTTTAGAACAAGATTCTAAAGCTGTAGAACAATCAGTTTTAACTGCAAAAACCATAGAATCTGGAGACTTTAGAGCAAGAATTACAGAAACTCCTCATAATCCACAGCTTAATGAATTAAAAAATGTGCTTAATCATATGCTTGATGATTTACAAACAAAAATAGGAAGTGATACCAATGAAATAGCAAGAGTATTCGATAGCTATACTAAACTCGACTTCACCACAGAAGTAAAAGATGCAAGTGGTAGAGTAGAAGTTGTTACAAATACTCTAGGAGAAGAAATTAGAAAAATGCTCTCAACAAGTTCAAACTTTGCTCAAACATTAAGTAATGAAGCTAAATCTCTTGCTCAAGCAGTAACTAATCTTACTAATTTAACAAATTCCCAAGCTTCCTCTTTAGAACAAACAGCTCAAGCAGTAGAAGAGATTACAAGTTCTATGCAAAATGTAAGTGGTAAGACTGGAGAAGTTATCCAACAAAGTGAAGATATTAAAAATGTTATAGGTATCATTAGAGATATAGCAGACCAAACAAACTTACTTGCTCTTAATGCAGCAATAGAAGCTGCAAGAGCAGGAGAACACGGAAGAGGATTTGCTGTTGTTGCAGATGAGGTGCGAAAATTAGCCGAGAGAACTCAAAAGAGCTTAGGAGAGATTGAAGCTAATACAAATCTCTTAGTGCAAAGTATTAATGATATGGGAGAATCTATTAGAGAGCAAACTACTGGAGTTACTCAAATTAATGAGGCTATATCACATTTAGAATCTGTTACACAAGAGAATGTTGAGATTGCTAATTCTAGTGCAGAGATTAGTGAGAGAGTAGATAAAGTAGCTAAAGATATATTAGATGATGTGAATAAGAAGAGGTTTTAGAGTTTTTTTACAGGGTTTTATAAAAGAATATATTTAGCCGCGCACATCAAGGAGAGATTCTTTAAATTCATATAAAGCTGAGAGATTGGTGTCTATAGAGATTTTGCTTACCTTAAATCCTTTGAGTATATTTAGATTGTTTTCCAGCACTGCTTTTGTCGTTTCATAGAGCACTTTTATATCTAAAGTATTCCCACTCTTATATATCCCAATATCTCCTGAAATAATCCCTAAAAGTGGCATTATTGCACTAAAACGCACTTTATTTGAAGCATATTTTTTTATCTGCAATATCTCATCTTTTTCTCCGATGACAAGGCTTAAAACCCCGCTCTTTAACCCAAGTAATATATTGCTTAAAAACAAAAATTCCTCTTTGCTACTTGCTTGGGTAAGCTTATGAGCAATAAATTCTTTAAAGCCCTCAAAAATATCACTTTGCTCTCCTAAAGTTTGTAAGTCTTGAAGGGACAATTTCAATGGGGCATTTTGAAAAAAATCCAAAATTTTAGGCTGGAGAATAAGATTATGTAATGTAATATGTCCGAGGGAACTTCTCCCCATTTCTCCCCAATATCGCTCCCCTACGATAAGTGCTTTATGACTTTTTGTTTGCATCTGCTGTGCGCCAATTTGCAGAAGATACATATCGCCCTTTAGCTTTTGGATAACGCGTATTAATATGGGAAGTGAAGCATTATAAGTTGCTGGTGTTTGTTGGCTATTTTTTAACAAATGCGAAAGCTTTTGAAGCTTTTGTATCATTCATCACCTTTAAGAGATTGTAGTTGTGAAAATGCACTAGCAATACCAAAAGCAACTTCAAGCTTTGAACCACTTACCTCTTGTATGTCCTTATGTGTAATTATTTTGATTCTATTTGTTTCTCCACCAAAAGGGTTTTGAGAACCCACAACATTAAGGCACACCATTTCACACTCTTTTGCCTTTAGCATATTTTGAGCATAATATAAGGCATTTACATCATCAATTTCAGCCTTAAAGCCTACTTTATAGGCTTTTTGCGATGAAATAGATGACAAAATATCATTTGTTTTGGAACACAAAAGAGAGAGATTCTCTCCAATTTGCTCTTTTTTGAGTTTGCCACTTTGAGGTTTTGGCGCATAATCTGCAAGAGCTGCTGCCATAAAAATAATAGGTTTAGATTCTATAGAATCTAAACTATTAAACGTTTTATGAATTGCCTTTTCAAATGTTACCACACTCTCCACACTCACACATTTTATGTCCAAGGGCAACACAAGCGGGAATGAGCTTGAGATAAAAGTTACCTCCGCGCCAAGCATATATAGAGCTAAAGCAAGATAACTTGCCTGTTTGCCACTGCTTCGATTAGAAATATAGCGCACCTCATCTATGCTTTCTTTTGAACCACCACCACTGACAATAACACGTTGCTTACTCCAAAATGTATCCCTCAAAATCTCTCTGCCAAGCCTATAAATAATCTCTTCTACCTGAGCAAGAGCCCCTTCTCCCTCATCTCCACACATAAGGATACTTGAACGTGGAACAATGATTTCATAGCCCATATCTGCAAGCATAGAAAGATTATGCTTGGTTTGAGAAGCATTAAGCATAGCTGTATTCATTGCAGGAGCTACAAGTTTAGGAGCACGGGTGGCTAAAAGCGTAGAGAGCAAAACATTATCGGCGATGCCACAAGCAATTTTTGCGATAGTATTTGCTGTTGCTGGAGCAACAAGCACAATATCTGCCCATTTTGCGTAAAAAATATGATTTGGGCTTACTTCTTGTAAAGTTGTATGCCAAGATTGATTGTCATCGTGCAAAACAATATTATGGCTCATAGCCTCAAAACTTAGTGGAGCAATAAATGCGCGAGATTCCCTACTCATAACAACTCTTACATCTGCACCATATTTTGTCAGCTGTGAGATACAATCAAGCATTTTATAAACGGCAATAGAGCCACTCACAAGAATAAGAATTTTTTTATTAACAAATATGTGATGCATATGCTCTCCTTGAGCTTTTTATTGCTTGGTTTTTTCACGCAAAAGCTAGATTCTTTAAGAATCTAACATAAGGGAGCTTATTTTGAGGTTATTTTGAAGCAAGTTCTTTAATAAATCTATCTGCAAGATAAGGACCATCACCATTTGAGCCAATAAGCTTAATCTTATCTACGATACCGCGAAAAAGCGCTTCTTCTTCGTGCTGCTCACTCACATACCATTGTAAAAAATTAAATGTCGGATAATCTTTGCTTTGAAGTGTAAAATCTACAAGTTCATTAATAGATTGAGTAATTTTTTGCTCGTGGGCATAAGTTTTTTCAAATACATCAAGCAAACTACTAAAATGAGATTCAGGAGCTGCCACTTGTGCAATATTTACTTTAGAATCTGTTTCATTGAGGTAAGTAATCAAACGTTTTGCGTGTCCGCTTTCTTCATCGGCGTGCTGAAATAAAAATAACCCCGCGCCATCAAAGCTATTTTCATAACACCAAGAACTCATACTCAAGTAAAGATTTGCCGCATACATTTCTTTTGCAATTTGTTCATTGAGCATTTTTACAATACTATCTAAAATCATTTTGTATCCTTTAATGAGAATTTAAAAACATTGCATTGTAAAATGTATTTTCTAACAACTTGCTTAAATTTTATCATTTTTGGATAATTTTGAGAATTTCATTCTGTGTCAGCCACCACGAATTAGTTTCACTGCTATATTCAAATCCTGATTGCACAGGAACTCCTTTTTCTCCCTTACGCGTTTTATAATAATCAATAGGTGTTTGAAAATTAATAGTAGGCATAAGAATAAAAAATTGTTCAAATTCCGCACATAAATGAGAATCATCGCGTGGCACCATTACTTCGTGGAGCTTTTCGCCCGGACGTATGCCGATAATTTTATGTGGCAAATGTGGTGCAAGTGCACTTGCTAGCTGTGTAATTTTCACACTTGGAATCTTTGGTATAAATATCTCGCCTCCGTGCATACGCTCTAAATTCTCAAGCACAAACTTTACGCCAGATTCTAAAGTGATAAAAAACCTACTCATACGCTCATCAGTAATAGGCAGTTCATTTGCACCTTCTTCAATAAGTTTTTTAAAAAATGGGATAACCGAACCACGCGAACCTACAACATTCCCGTAACGCACCACACTAAATTTAGAATCTTTATTGCCTTTAATATTATTTGCAGCAATAAAAAGCTTATCTGAACATAACTTTGTCGCCCCATAGAGATTGATAGGATTTGCAGCCTTATCTGTGCTAAGGGCGATAATATGCCCAACATTATTGCTTAAACACGCACTAATAACATTACTCGCACCATCAATATTTGTTTTTATACACTCCATAGGATTGTATTCAGCAATAGGCACGTGTTTAAGTGCAGCCGCGTGAATACAAATATCCACGCCATCTAGTGCACTCTCTAGCCGATTTTTATCTCTGACATCACCAATGAAATAACGCATTCGTTTGTCATTAAAAACCTGCGCCATTTCATATTGCTTTAGTTCATCACGACTATAAACAATAATTTTTTTTGGATTATGATATTTTAATATATATTCAACAAATTTTTTACCAAAACTTCCTGTGCCACCTGTAATCAAAATACTCTTAGAATCAATCAAATGTCCCATAAGCCCTCCTTGAATTATTTAATATAGCCTAGTTCTTTAAGCTTGTTTGCAATTTTTACAAGCACAGGTCCTCCGCTTCCTCCGCTTCCTCCGTGTTCAATGAGAATTGTAACTGCATATTGAGGATTCTCATAGGGTAAAAATGCGGTAATCCAAGCGTGAGAACGATGAAAATATTCCATATCTGCCTCCCTAGTTCGTCTTTGTATATCTTGAGGAATACCCACTACTTGTGCTGTCCCTGTTTTACACGCAAGACTTACTCTTGTGCCTTGCGTGCGATAATATGCTGTCCCACCCGGCACAGAGCATACTTGATACATACCTTTACGCAAAACATCAAGTTTAGATTTTTGAAAATCGCTTAGGATATCTTTAGCCTCAAATTCTGCACTCTCTTCATTAAATTCTTTTGCAAAATGTGGTGTTACTAATTTACCTGATGCAATAAGCGCCGTATAACGAGCGATTTGCATAGGTGTAGAGAGAAAATACCCTTGCCCAATAGAAGTTGTAATCGTGTCCCCCTTATACCATTGCTCACCATAACGTTGCAATTTCCATTCAGGCGTAGGAAGTATGCCACTTACTTCATTGGGAATATCAACGCCTGTAAGCTCACCTATGCCCATTTGTCGCAATACACTTGCCATATTATCAATCCCTGCACGTTGAGAAAGCAAATAAAAATACACATCTACAGATTCTCTAATTGCTTTGATTGCATCAGCACTCCCGTGTCCTGATGCTTTCCAATCGCGAAACTTTCGCCCACCAAATTCTATAAAAGGCGGTGTTTGAATCAAAGTGCTTTCATTGATTCCTGCATATTGTAAAAATGCCAAAACCATACCCATTTTAATAACAGAGCCGGGTGGATAGCGCCCATACACAAGCTTATTGATAAGTGGCTTATGGACATTTTCAATAAGTCCCTCCCAATTTTTATAGCTAATGCCATCAACAAACCAATTAATATTATATTCAGGATAGCTCCCTGCTGCAAGTATTTCACCATTATGCACATTCATCACAATTACGGCTCCAGAGCGTTCTGTAAATTCTGAATCAATACTTTCTTGGAGCTTTAAATCAAGCGATAAATATAAATCATTGCGTTTAAGCACGCTATCTTCTTTTAAAAGCTTGATTTCTTTGTGAAGAGAGTTAATATGAGATTTTCTATATCCTGCCTCGCCTTGTAAATACGAATTATAAAATTTCTCAATGCCTTCTTTGCCAATAACCTTGCTGTATTGAGAAAGAGGATTATTTTGTATATCTTTATCATTTGCCTTTGATACATAGCCTATAACGTGTGAGGCTGCACTTTCATTTGGATATAGACGCTTACTATTGGGTGCAATAACAACATAAGAAGATCGTTTAAGATAGGCATAAATACTCAACATTTGGGCATAAGGAACAAAATTTACAATTTCTATAGGCAAGTGGTTATAGGCGTGATTATTTTTTTTATAGAGATTGAAAAGTTCCTCTTTATCAAGTGAGGGCAAAAATGAAATGATTCGTTCAATTTCAGATTCGACAATACGACTATTACGTATTTTGGGTATAAGTGAGATAGAAAACCCTATCTCATTAATTGCCAAAGGTTCGGTATTTCTATCAAAAATTAACCCACGCATTGGCACAAGCACTTCAGTTTTTGTGATATTTTTCTCAGCAAATTTTTCATAATACTCGTGATTAATAACATTCACCACAAAAAGACGTATTACAATAATAAACCACACTACGATAAAAAAGAAAATAAGCAACCAATAACGCAAATTAATCATAGGAATATCACTACAAGAATTTCAATAGCAATATAATAGAGCACAATCCATATACTTGGAGTGATAGTGCTTCCCATAAAAGCATCAAATAAAGATAGCACAATATAAAAGCTTACATAGGCTAAAGCAATATAAACAACCCTCGCTGTGCGAAGTGTGCTTAATACAATCTGAATACGTGAGACAACGAACAAAGAAAGGAACAAAAATAATCCCAACACTATACCCAAAGGTAAATTATTCTCTGCTTCTATAAAAGCTATGCCACAAAGCACAGCTAAGAATCCATAAAAATTATCCTCTTTATCAAAATGCAAAAACAAAATAAAGTATATGCCGATAAATGGCGGTAGCCATATCCACATACTTGCTATACTCTCATAAATATAAAGACCTATAAATAAAATAAAAACTACGAGAGTTTGTTTATGAGTGCTATTTCGTCGCATATTGGAAAATGTTTGCATTTAATACAATCCGCCCATATTTTGTGATTTGGTAAAAACGATTTCTCTATTATAGCAAAACCTAACCTTTGGAACAAATTTGCTTTATAAGTAAGTGTTAAAACTTCCTTTACACCAAGCTTCTTCCCCTCCTGCAATGCCGTTTGTATAAGCTTGCTTCCTAAACCCAACCCTCTAAATTTTTCTTTAACAACCAAAGAACGCACCTCAGCTAAATCTTTAGAATACACATACAAAGCGCAAAATCCTGCAATTTCTCCACTTTTGCTCTCACGAGCAAGCTGATAAGAACGGATAGCATTTGCCATCTCATCTTCGCTTCGCTCTAAAATCACGCCATTTTTAACTTCCACACTTACAATCTCTCGCATTTGAGGAATATCTGCGAGAGTGGGTTTAATAATTTCAAATTCCATTTTCTAATCCTAAAGTATATTTAACAATCTCCTCGCGCAAATGCGTTAAAGACACCATTTTACGATGATTTTTACTTATAGCACTAAAAAGTAAGCTTTGTGTGTGCGTATCATCTGTATCTACACCTTGCACTTTATTCTTTTGTATATACACTCTCTTATATAAAGCATTAAGTGCAGACTGATTAAGCTTATCGGCTTTAGTGTAGATTCTTAAAATACATTGGTCGCCTCTACATATTTGTTCCAACATTGTAGCTACAGATGTATCAATAGCTAGATCTGTATGTCGTGCATCAACAAGATGCAAAAAAAGCTTGATAGATTGACGCATAAACAAAAAATTAAGTAAATGCCTTTCCCATTCTTTTTTGATAGTTTTACTTACTTTTGCATAGCCAAAACCGGGCAAATCAATAAAAGTAAGTGGCAACCTTTGATTATGCCATACCCACACAGATGCAAAAAAATTAATAAGTTGTGTTTTACCCGGCGTAGAAGAGCTTTTTGCAAGAGGTTTGTTTAAGAGCGTATTAATAAGTGTGCTTTTGCCCACATTGCTTCGTCCTAAAAACACTATCTCCGAAGCATTTGGTGGTGGAGCATTATCTAAATGGCTTGCACTGCTCATAAAGCGGGATTCTATAACCTGAACCATATTTGCCTCATTGCCCTTTTCTAAAGATATACATTTGATTTATGTTATTTCTCATTTTTCTTATCTTCCATAATAAAAGTCATCATTCCGGGTTTTTGGCTTGAACCCTTAACAAAAGCCTCTTGAGATTGTGGATTAAAAACAATCATATTACCCCTAATAATATTTTTTTTTCCAATCTCCTCAAGCATAGCACTATCTATAAGCTGATATTCATCTTTAATCACATTATAGACTGCTTTCTTTGCTTTTCCTCTCATTTCTTTATTAGGCATCTTAGCATAGAATCTTACATTGCCTGTCGCTGTATATTTTTGTGGTTTGTTTTTTTTGTTTGTCTCAATTACAACCTTATCTGCCCATAATTTATCCTCACCTTTGACAACTAACACTTCACCACTCAATTCTGTTAGCCCATTTTTTAAATCACTCTGAAACACCTTTGCACTTACTTCAAGTGTATCTGCTGCATTCATACACATACATACGCATACGCATTTCACAATCCAGCGCATTATCTTTCTCCCATAGCAATATCTGCCTTGATAGAATCTGCTCTCAAATCCCCTTTAAACATATTGTAATAAATATTTTTCCCTGTTGCTCGGGTCGTGTGGTTTTCTAAGACAAAATCTCCTTTGCCCTTAAAAATACGGTTGTGATAATCATATACACCCCATTTACTCCAAAAGCTCAAACCATCTACGCGCAAATAATCTGCACCTTGAGAAAAAGTATAAAGATTATCTTTACTCAATACAAAAGGGGCATACATATATTCATTAAGTTTATTATTTATTTGATTGACAAAAATATCATAAATTTCCTCGTGGTCTTCAAAACGTAGTGCTTTTCTCCCTTGCGAAATTGCTTGCGTATATTGCGCATTTAAAAGATAAAGCGTAAAATCTGATATTTCAATGTTTGGCACTTCTTTACCAATATTCGCATAAAGTTCATTATTGGAAGTAAAAAATACAATGCTGCTCAAACTAAAACCAAGTAACGCAATAAAAAAAGCATAGATTCTATAAGAAATATTTTTCAAGCTTTTTATCTCCATTAAGTTTTAAGACATCTTCTATCATTTCACGCACTGCACCATTACCGCCAGAGTGTTTAAGAATCTTATACGCATATTTTTTGAGTGCTTTTGCGCCATTTTTTGGCATATACGCCTTTGCACAAATTTTAAACATACTCAAATCATTTAAATCATCACCAATACAAGCCACTTCAGACATATCCATTTTAAGTTGCGATACAAGATCTTGTAATACCTTACCTTTATGCTCACACGCCATAAAAATATGCTCTATGCCTAGCTCTTTTGCACGCTTGCGCACTATATCAGATTCTCTACCTGTGATAATAGCACTTGCGCGGCGCATTTGACGATTCCATACACTAATCGCTAAACCATCACGCGTGCTAAAACTTTTTATTTCTTCTCCCGATTGCGAATAATACACTTTACCATCACTTAATGTCCCATCAACATCAAAGACTAAAAGTTTTATCATAATACACCTTTTGTTGATGGAGTGAGGATTCTTGGATTTAATGTGAGTGCGCGGCGCAAAGATACACCAAAAGCTTTAAACATCGCTTCAATAATATGATGAAGATTTTTGCCTCGTTTAAGGACAATATGTGCACTCAAATGAGCATTAAAACAAAGTGCACGGAAAAACTCCTCAACCAATTCTACATCAAGTTCGCCTACTCTACCTTTGAATGGCAGTTTATAGGCATTTGTTTCAAAGACAAGAAAGGCACGATTGCTCACATCAATATCACACTCCACACACGCTTCATCCATTACTATACTTGCATTGCCAAATCGTTCAATACCTGCTGCAGGGTAAATGCCTTGAGCTAATCCTTGCCCTAATACAATCCCACAATCTTCTACGCTATGATGCCCATCAATAAATGTATCACCTTTACACGCAAGCTCCAAATCTATAAGGGAGTGTTTGGTCAGCGATTGCAACATATGGTCAAAAAAGCCTATTCCACTTTGAATCTGTGCGTTACCATTGCCATAAACAAGAAGTTTCAAGCTAATGTCTGTTTCTTTTGTTGTGCGCGAAATCTCTATAACATTTTTTGCCATTCTTTCCTGCATACCTCACTCCTTTAGTTTTTCTTTTTTAGTCACGGATAAAAAATCCTCCTTGAATCTGCGTATTCTTTTTTAAGAAATCACGCGCTTCTTGTTCACTTTGGAATCCCCGCAAAAATACACGATAAATAGGTGCACCATTAAGTTCAAATTCTTTTATCACACTCTGATATGGAGGCATATGCGAATATCGTTCTTGAGTGATTTGTGCGCCTTCATATCGCCTAAACGCTCCCACTTGAATAGCGAAATCCCCACCATTTACTGATTTTGGAGTGTTAGCGACTTTAAACTCATTGCTTAAAATATCTTCGCTCTCCACATTCTGCACTTTAGCATCCTTATTAATAACGCCACCAAATCCAATTACTTCTAGTCGCACTTTTGCTGTGCCAACTTTTACCATATCAATATCGTGTGCAGCGGCACTGCTTAAATCAATAATGCGCCCTTCCACAAATGGACCTCTATCATTAATTCGCACAATGGTGCTTTTACCATTTTCAACGTTAAGCACTTTTACAACTGTATTCATCGGAAAAGTCTTATGTGCAGCAGTATGGGCATACATATTATAAGTCTCACCATTAGATGTCTTTTTAGAATGAAAATCTGGACCATACCAGCTTGCATATCCATCAAACTTATCTCCAAGGCTCACTTTTTCAGGATAGTACCATTTCCCTGCAACTTGATAAGGGCGCATAGTAGCCTCTTGTATAGCAGGTGATTCTCGCATAGAGTTTCCACCAATATTAGGTGTAATACCTTGATTAAAAGCATCTAAATCATTAAAGCTTTCATTAAAACCCTTTGCTTTTACCCCGTTCTCATTCCATTGTGTATCTTTTCCTAAACAACCCCAAAACAGCCCACACAACACACTTAAACTTATAGCAATTTGTATTTTTTTTAGACCTTTCATTCTATTCCTTTACTCTACCTATTATCGGCAATCGTCGTAGATTTGCCTTTGAGCACAGGAATTATGAGCTTTTGATTAATTGCGATATGTGAACCTTTGATATTATTTGCCGCTTGTAGTTGATTGAGCGAAATTTTATAATTCCGTGCAATAGAACCTAGATTCTCGCCCTTTTGCACAATATGGGTTATAAATGAAGCTTGAGGATAGCTTTTTTCATTAAAATATCTCTTAAAAGTGCGCAGCTTATCATAAGGAATATAGACATTATAGCGCTTATTACCCTGTGGAAGCAAAGAACGCGTAAAATGACGATTATACTTTTGTAATTCACCTAATGGAATCCTCGCACTTTTTGCAATCGCACTTAATGATGTTCCACCCCTAATGCTCACACTTGTAATACTATCTGTTGCCCCACGATTAAGTAAATAATCAGCATTTTGCGCTTTAAGAAAATCTACATCATTAAAAAGCAAACTCATAGCCAAAATTGTGCGAATATAATTGCGTGTTTCAGCTGGAATATATTGAGCCTCATCATCAAGCAGCGTTTCAATGCGCTTATCGCCTCCTGCCTCTTCAATGCCTCGCTTTAAGCGTCCAAGCCCACAATTATATGCCATTGCTGCCAAATACCATTCACCTGTGGCATCATAAAGATATTTAAGATACTTTATTGCTGCCTCTGTGCTTTTAATCGGATCTCTACGCTCATCAATATATGAATTAATTTCTAAGCCTAAACTTTTACCCGTTGCTGGCATAATCTGCCAAATACCTATGGCTTTTTTAGAGCTTTTTGCACTCGGGGCAAATTCGGATTCTGCCATAGCAAGAAATAAAAACTCTTGAGGAATCTGCTCTCGCGCCATCATATTTTTTAATGTAGGGATAAATTCATAACTATGCTCAAAACGTTGCACAAAATACTTCCATTTCTCTTGTATTTTCTGTGCTCTTGCATCATCTGCGATAGTCGCAATAAAAGCTGTATGTACCCCGAATGAATTAAGCACATTATTTGCACTTCTATTATGTGTCATTGTATAAAAACCATTTTCATCGCTCAATGACACATTTACTACACAAAATAAAGCAAAAATTATCAAACATATATGACACTTTGCATTTTTCATTGGCATTCCTTCCTCTTTCTTTATTGAATCTCTTTAAAAAGCGTAATAGCGTTGTGTGTGCTTATATCTATCACTTCCTCTTCACTCATACCAAGCACTTGAGCAATTTGACGCATAATCAATGGAATATAATGCGGCTCATTGCGCGTCCCCCTATATGGGTGAGGCGTGAGATAAGGTGCATCAGTTTCAAGCACAATGCGTTCCTTTGGTATAAGCGGAAGCGCTTCAATAATTCGCCGAGCATTTTTAAAGGTGCAAACTCCACCGATTCCATAATAAAATCGCTCACTTAGTTTAAGCAAGATTCTATCTGCATTATAGCAATGCAACACTCCACGCGCCTGAGGATAAGCCTGTAAAATCTCAAAGCTATCTGCGCTTGCTTCTCTAATATGCACAATAAGCGGCTTTTGTAAATTTAAAGCAAGTTCAATTTGTGCGATAAAGCATTGCTTTTGTTGTTGCTTTATTGTCTCTTTTTCATTTTCGTTTTGTGATATTTCAGACAAACGATAATAATCTAACCCACACTCTCCAATAGCAATACACTTTTCATCTTTTGCATACTCTTCAAGCACCTTTATATCAAAATCAACAATCTCATTAGGATGCACTCCTGCAGCAAAATATACATTAGGATAAGTATGAGCGATATTTTGTGCAAGGGGTAATGTGCGTATATCTGCACCTGGAATAATGATTTTAGCGACATTTTGCTCATACGCACGCGCAATTACTTGCTCTAAATCATTCTCAAAACTTTGAGAATCCAAATGACAATGTGTATCTACCATATATCTAAAATTTGCACTCATACGCCCAAAAATCCTTAAAATTATACTAATTGTGCTAGAATAAAGCCAAGATTCTAACATAATTATCTTTAACAAACTAAGGAATTTTAATGTTTAGTGGATTAGTTCGTCAAATCGCCCAAGTAAAGAGTTTCACAAATAATACTCTTGAAATTATCACACCTTATAAGGCACAACTTGGGGATTCTATTGCTATTAATGGCGCGTGTTTAACAGCTATGAAACTTTTTGAAAATGGCATAACAATGGAATTAAGCCAACACACACAACAAAGTATAGCGCTTGAAAACTATACACAAGGTGCATTTGTGCATTTAGAGCCAGCTTTACAAGTGGGTGATAGATTCGATGGGCACATTGTGCAAGGGCATATTGATGCGATAGGGTGCATCAGCCATATTGAGCACCACGCAGATTCAAGCGATTTTTGGATACAATCTTCCCCGCAGATTCTATCTCTGATTATCCCTAAAGGCTCGGTATGCGTAGAGGGCATAAGCCTCACAGCAATAGAATGCAATGATAAAGCCTTTAAACTCACACTTATCCCTCATACATTGCAAAATACGCTTTTTGGGAAATTTAAAGTAGGCAGAAGGCTTAATATTGAAACAGATATTATCACGCGCAGCGTAGTAAGCACACTTAAATCTATTTTTGGCACTACACATAACTTCAACAAACCTCTTTCTTGGCGTGATATTGATACACTCTCACTCGGGTATTAAGGTAAAAAATGAAAGATAAGAAAGCTGTTGCACTTGCTTATAACGCACAAAATGACAGCGCCCCTCGTGTCGTAGCAAAAGGCAAAAATGAACTTGCTCTCAAAATCATCGCCAAAGCACAAGAATTTGATGTGCCACTTTTTAGTAATCCGCTACTTGTGGATTCTCTTTTGGAAATCCCTCTTGATTCTCATATTCCACCGGAGATGTATAATGCTGTGGTGGAAGTTTTTGTATGGCTTTTAAAATGTGAAAAAGCTGCTCAATTAAGCAAGGACATTGAGTGAAATATAAAAAAGCCTACTTAACACATCTTATCCATTTTTTCAGACGCGAATTTAATGGCTTCGTGCAGGATAGATTCTCACTTTTTCTTTGCACACTCGCTCCTTTGCTTCTTGGGCTTTTTGTATGGGGAGTGTTTTCTCAAAGCTTTGTGCGAGGCGCACCTATTGGCATTGTGGATTTAGACAAAAGCCCTTTAAGCCAAGAACTTGCGCGCAACCTTGATGCAATTCCAGCTGTGAGTGTTACTAAAGCTTATGCAAGCCTCACAGAAGCAAAGTCAGATATAAGTAATGTTAGAATCTACGCAGTAGTCGTATTTCCTAAAGGACTTCAAACTCACGCAAAAAAGGGAGTGCTTACCCAAATTCCTATTTATTACAACGCACAGCTTGTGCTTGTGGCAAAATCCATTGAAGGTGCGTTTAAGCAACTCATTCTCACAAGCAATGTCAAAGCAAAACTTGGCAAAAATCTTATTCAAACGCAAAATATTGATGCTGCATTAGCGAAAAGCTCACCTATTTTAATGCAAATCACCCCACTTTATAATATCAATAATAGCTATGCACAATTCCTACTCACAGGGATTTTACCTTGCTCGTGGATTATGCTTATTATTATTTGTGTGATTAATTCTTTAGCACGCGATGAAAGTGATGTGGGCTTTGTCAAAGGGAAAAAAAGTCAAATGCCCGATGGAATCAGCGCATATGTCTATATTCTCACGAAGGTTTTTGCCTATGCGGGGATTTTTTCATTATGGTGGGTAGTGATGATGATATTTTTTCATTCTCTTGGCTTTGAATGTCGCGGGAGTTATATCACACTTTATCTTGGGGCATTGCTTACTTTTTTTGCCTATGCAGGGGTGGGGGTATTTGTCTATGCACTTTTTAAAGATCATACGCGTGCTTTAGCTGTGGCTGCGATTTATTGCGCTCCAAGCTTTGCTTTTGCCGGACTTACCTTTCCTGTAAATTCTATGGGGAGTTTTGCGACATTTTGGCACACAATTTTACCTATTAGCCATTATTTGAAGCTCTATGTGCAAGTAGCAAACTATGATGTTGGATTTTTTACCGCTTTTAAAACAATGTGCGAAATCCTGCCTTTTATACTCTTTTTAATCTTTGGGATTTTGATTTATCGCAAAAGAGAGCATTTGGAATAAGCCCAAGTGTGTATTTATCCAAAAATCACGCGGATTCTATATTTATTCATTATTTAGTATTTCTTTTTACTTCCTTAAAGTAACCTATATCCTGTAAAGCCTGAAGCAATACAAAGTAACAACCCAAATAATACACCTAACCATTACTAAAAAATTATTTTGATATTAGGATATTATTTTTGTAAAGTGCGGTATTCAATATTCAAAAACGATGGGGTAATGCTGCTCCAGAGGAGATTTTAGCATTTTAACCTTGAACATTGTTACAAAATAGCCAAATCACTTAATGTCAATATCAGAGAGTTCTTTTAATCGTGCGAGTCTCTCTTTTTCTTTTTCATCGCACACTTGCAGTGTATTTAAATCACAAAAGCTCAAAAACATCTGCAAACATACAGATTGTCCATTTGCAAAATATGCTCTTGGCTTGAGATAAGCAAGTTTATTGCCCAATCTATCCCGAGAAATTTGAATAGCCCTAAAAACAACTTCTTGTCTTTTGTCGTGTTTGAGCTTTACTTCATATAATTCATTACAAAGAAAAGATGTTCCTAAGCATTCTATCTTTTTATCTATATGAGCCATTTATGCCTCCCGCTCCAAGCAAATAACTCTTTGCCCCCATATATTCGCGTATGATATTCCATACTTCTTTATAGAATCCTTAAGGGTAAGGATTTACTTCACTCAAAGTGTGTAATTTTAGAGAATCTACTTAAGCTCTGCCCAATTTTTGCCTATGGAGATACCGCATTTAAGCGGCACTTCAAGCTCATAGATATGATTCATAATCTGCGCTGCCTCTTGTGCATAAATATGTGCTTTTTCTTGTGGGGCTTCAAAAATAAGCTCATCGTGCACTTGCAAAAGCATTTTAAAATCACTATGTCCATATCGCTTGTGAATCTCACACATTGAGAGCTTAATCAAATCTGCCGCACTCCCTTGAAAAATAGAATTTATCCCCTCACGTAAAAAGTTTGCTTTCATAAAATCCGTAGCATTTTTAAAGTCAAAATATCGCCGATGCCCAAGCAATGTCTGCGAATATCCATTTTCAAGCAAAAATTCCTTTTGAGCATTTAAAAAATTCTTTATAGTAGGGAAAAGCGCAAAATAACTCTCTATATAGTTTTTTGCTTCTTTAAGTGAGATTTGCAATGTTTGAGCAAGCTTTTTACTCCCCATACCATAGATAAGCCCAAAATTAATAGATTTAGCAATGGCACGTTTTTGCGCGGCTAACTCTACCCCAAAAAGTCGTGCAGCAGTCTCAAAATGAATGTCTTTATCTTGTTTAAAAGATTCTATAAGTGAAGAATCTTTGCAAAAATGTGCCAAAAGTCGCAATTCAATTTGCGAATAATCAATACTAATAAGGCTATGTCCTTCTTTACTGATAAAGGCTTGACGAATTTTGCGCCCCTCCTCTCGCCGCACAGGGATATTTTGGAGATTTGGAGATTTGGAGCTCAATCGCCCTGTGGCAGTGCCACTTTGAAGAAATGATGTATAGATTCTATGTTTATCATTTGCGCTACCAAAACGAAGTAATGGCTCAATATAAGTGCTTTTAAGTTTATTTACTTCACGATAGTCAAGAATAAGCGCAATTACAGGGTGGGCATCAATAATCGCAAGAAGTGTTCGCTCATCGGTGCTTAATCCACCTTTAACACTGCGTCCTGCCTTCAATCCAAGACGATTAAAAAGTATGTGTGCGAGCTGTTGAGGAGAGTTGAGATTAAAAGTCTCTCCACAGAGTTCAAAAATCTGTGCACTCAGTTGCGAAATATGCTCACTCGCTTTTTCTTTGAGAGATTCCAAAAGTGGAATATCTACTTTAATCCCCTCACATTCCATTGCGAGAAGCACTTTAATAAAAGGATATTCAAGCTTATTTGCAAGTTCAAGTATGCTACTCCATTCACGCTTATAAAATACTTCTTCTAACCTATGATACAGCCTAAAGGTTGCAATGGCATCTTCTGCTGCATATTGTGTAGCTGCAGCAATATTTACTTGTGAGAAATTTTCATCTTTTGCCACCACAGAATCAAAGCTAATCATTGTATGATTAAACCATTTAAGCATTTGCTTATCAAGCCCTATAGGTGCAATACTATCATAAAGCCACCCTAAAATCATACTATCATAAATTTCCCCTGTGTGCTCTAACTCTAAAGTGTGAAAAATAAGACTCAAATCAAATTTAAGATTATGTCCAATAAGTGGATATGTAAAAATACGCTTTAAAGCTATTTTTGCTTGAGTATGTGTAAGCTGACACCCTACACCCAAATAATGATGCCCTACTGGCACATAATAAGCATTCTCTCCATCAAAACAAAATGAGAATCCAACTAAATTTGCTTCTTGCATATTTAAACTATCGCTTTCGCAGTCAAACCCTATCTTCGCACCACTAGGGATAGAATCAAGCACAGCTTCTAAAGCCGTAAAATTATCAAGTAAATGTGCCTTAAAGCTAAAACTTTGCGCAGATGAAGAAGATTCTATCACATCGGGCATATCATTGAGCGAACCTATACCTTTTTGCGCACTTCTTTTTTGCGCGTATCGTTCGTGTGGAGATTGCACTTTGGAAATAATATTTTTCAAATCATATTTTTTAAGCTCATCTAAAATTTTAAGCATAGGATTGCTCTCTGGCATCAAACACTTACTCAAATCAATATTTTCAAGTAAATCATCATAAAGTGTTACAAGCTTTTTGCTTAAAAAGGCATTGTTCTTTCCTTCACGTAAAAGATGAGCAATACGCGGTGTAACAACCTCTTCTAGCTCACTTTCACGCTCATACAGAGATTCAATACTGCCAAAGTGCGTAATGAGTTTTTGAGCACTTTTTGCTCCTATGCCTTTAATACCTACAATATTATCGCTCGTATCCCCAACAAGACTTTGATAATCTATAAAGTTTTTAGGATTTACACCATATTTGTATAAGCACTCAGCCTCTCGTATATCCCTTTTTCCAATAGGATCATAAATATAAGTATTCTCATCAATAAGCTGGTAAAGATCTTTATCGTGGCTAATAATACGCACAACAATATTTTGTGCATTAGCAACTTTATTAATTGAGGCAATCACATCATCAGCCTCATAGCCCTCAATGCTAATGTTCAAAAAGCCCATTTTTTCAATCCATTCAATCGCAATAGGAAGCTGCATTAGTAGTTCTTGTGGTGGAGGTTGGCGATTGCGCTTATAAGCATCATAAATTTGCCTTCTTTTATTCTCGCCTCCACCCTCAAGTGCAAATGCTAAATAAGTGCAAGAGGGGTCTTTATAAAGGGATTGTAATAAATTACAAAATCCTACAAGTAGTCCTGTAGGGAATCCTTCCTTATTTTTTAATGGTGGCAGGGCGTAAAAACTCCGAAAAAAAAACCCAAAAGTATCAATAACGCTCAAAGTATTCATCTAAACTCACTTTGCTAGAGAGGTAAAATGCGAAATCATAACTGAAAAATATTGTATTTGCAAATGTTGTAAAATCATTTAAGATTCTACACTAGTAAGTAGAATCTTAAATGTCTGCAAATTATCTAAAAGTAGGTTTTGGAGTTTTATTTGTTACAGCTGGAAGCATAGGATAAATAATTTGAGGTTTATCCCCTGTAAGAGTATTGAAAAAGCTTTCAATTTTTTTTGCCTCATCATCACTAATTTTTACGCCAAGCTGTATTCCTCCCATTTCTTTAATGGCATCTTTTATATCCCAAAATTGCCCATTATGAAAATAAGGCATTGTTTCCATTACATTGCGCAATGTAGGTGTTTTCACCAAACCTTGTTTATTTCCTGCAAAGCCACCAACTTTTCTATATTTATAACTCTTTGCCACTTCAAAAGCCTGCATTGAACCACCAAGATTCACTCCATTATGGCAAGCAGCACAACCTTTATTAATAAAGATATTTAAACCCTCTTGCTCTTCCTTGTTTAAAGCCCTTGAGCTTCCGTCTAAAAACTTATCAATACGAGCAGGTGTAACTAAAGTATGCTCAAACATTGCGATTGTATCAGCAATGAGTTTAAAATCAATCTTTACATCTTTACCATAAGCTTTTTTAAATTCCTCAACATATGCTGGAATTGAAGTAATCTTAGCAACAACAACTTTGGGTTGAGCATTCATTTCAGGTGCAGCTTGGATTGGTCCTTGAGCTTGGTCTCCCAAATGTGCAGAGCGCCCGTCCCAAAATTGCGCACTATTAAACACAGAATTATACACCGTTGGAGAATTTAAATGAGAGGGATTGTGGGTCCATTTATGCCCAATAGCTGCAGGCACAATATCTACACCTGCAAGTCCCACATTATGACAAGTGTTACAAGAAATAAGATTAGAACTAGAAATACGAGGGTCAAAATACAACTTTTTGCCTAATTCAATTTGTTCTTTTGTCATTTTGTTTGGATAAGCCTCTGCAAGTTTAGATTCTTTGGCTTTTTGAATTTGGATATCCTTAAGCTTTTTCCCACTAGGCATTGATACAAGCCCTGCTTCTTTAGCTTTCTTAATAAGCGCACTATCATAAACCATATCATTAGCTTGGAGCATTACACTAAAGGCAAGCAAAACTCCTAAATATGTTTTCATAACCTCTCCTTAATTGATAATATTGAAACTATACTTTTTTTAATTTTAATAAAATATAGTTATTAATTATAATTATTTAAAAATAAAAATTATCTAAAATAAAGTCTAAATTGAAACCTTTAAAACTTTAAGATACAATTTTGTTTTTATACTTTATTAATTAAAGAGAGGATATTATGACTATCATTGCTGGTAATTTCAAGGCAAATCTCACACGCATTCAAGTTGCTACCTTTGCAAAAGAGCTAGATTCTATACTCACAGATATGCAAACATCATCTCATCTTCAAGTAGATATTTTTCCTTCTCATACGGCATTACTTACGAATAATTTTAAGCATTTTCATATCGGCGCACAAAATGCGTATTTTGCACAAAATGGGGGATTCACGGGCGAGATTGGACTAAGCCAACTCCAAGAATTTAATATTAATCGCCTTATTATTGGGCATAGCGAACGTAGGACACTTTTTGGTGAAAATCAAGATTTTATTAATAAAAAATTTAGATTCTATGCAGAAGCAGGATTTGAAATATATTACTGCATTGGTGAGCCCTTGAGTATGCGACAAAAGGGTAAAAATGCGCTCAAAGACTTTCTAGGTGCACAATTAGATGGTATTGACATCACTTATCCTAAGCTTATTATTGCATATGAACCTATTTGGGCTATTGGCACAGGTGAAAGTGCGACTTTAGAACAAATAGAATCTACTCACTCGATGCTTGCTACATTTACAAGTGCCCCGCTACTTTATGGAGGCAGTGTGAATCCCACAAATGCAAGAGAGATTCTTTGCACTCCTTACGTAAATGGTGTGCTTGTAGGCTCTGCAAGCCTCAATATACAAAGCTTTACGGATATTATTCGTGCTAGTAAATAGCACAAAAACCTTTACTTTATCTTACCGATCGCTTTTGCCACACCAATAGCAGCGCTACAAGTTTTAATTGCAGCCTTAGATTCACTGCTTGTAATACTTATTTTCTTTAAAGCAGACTCTGAAGCATCTTTAGTCTCTAGCCTTTCTTTAGCACTACCACCCAAAAAAAGTTTTTCATTTTGTGTAAGTTGCTTAGTAAGTGCTGCTGCTACGCATTCATTAAGCTTTTGAGCATCTACTTCATTAACTACCTTGCCATAAGTCTCTTTGAACACAACTTCATTTTTTTCTGCGATATTTCGCTCAACATTTTTCTCTAGCTCTAGCTGTGGTGTAGGCGAATTTGAGAAACACCCTACAAACAAAAATGTAAAAGCAACCAAACCTAACTTTTTCATAAGATTCCTCCTAAAAAATTTTAAAGACATTTTATTCCTTCAAAAATTACAAAAAAATAAAATCAAATATATTTTAGTCTATACATAACCAAGCTAGTGTATAATAGTGCATAAATTATTCAAGGAGTAAATATGGCTGGAATCTTAGCGGGAAAAAAGGGGCTTATTGTAGGTGTAGCAAATAATCGCTCAATCGCTTATGGTATTGCAAAAGCGTGTAAAACACAAGGTGCGCAACTTGCCTTTACATTTTTAAATGAGGCTTTAGAAAAACGAGTGCGCCCTATTGCAGAGGAACTAGGCAGTGAAAAATATGTATATGAACTTGATGTAAGTAAGGAAGAACACTTTAGCGCACTTGCAGATGCACTTAAAAAAGATTTTGGCACATTTGATTTTATCGTGCATTCTGTAGCTTTTGCTCCTAAAGACGCATTAGAAGGAGATTTTGTCCAAACAAGCAAACAAGCCTTTAATACTGCTATGGAAATTTCTGTGTATTCACTTATTGAACTTACCCGTGCGATGTTACCCTTACTCAATAAAGATGCTGCTATTCTTACTCTTACTTATCTTGGAAGCGTGAAATATGTAACAAACTATAATGTTATGGGTGTAGCAAAGGCTGCCTTAGAATCTTCTGTGCGCTATCTCGCTTATGACTTAGGAAAACAAGGCATTCGTGTCAATGCTATCTCTGCAGGTCCAATTAAAACTTTGGCAGCAAGTGGGATAAGTGATTTTAATATTATGCTCAAATGGAATGAAGCAAATGCGCCTTTGCGTGAAAATGTGAGTATTGAACAAGTAGGAAATGCTGCAATGTATTTGCTAAGCCCTCTTGCAAGTGGTGTTACAGGAGAGGTGCATTATGTAGATGCAGGATATAATATTATGGGTATGTGCGCCACCGAGCAAGTCGATGGCAAAATCACACCTCGTTGGGATATTTTGCGCTCTTAAAAAGCAATCATAATATTCGCGAGGTAGTCAATACGCATAGGCAGAGATTCATTATTATTAGCTCCTATTTCCTTAAACTTATCGCTTAAAGGAAAGCTACCTCGTCCCATTACCTCAAGGCTGACAAAATCGCTTAGCACAAAACCTAGTCCTAGATTCACATTCACGCCAAATCCTTTTGTGCTCTCATCATTGAGCTTAAGTTGTGCATAATGCACACCCGGTCCGCCAAATGTATAAAATCGTGGAGTGAATCTATACCCTTCTTCCCAAGTAATACCATAGCTCCGATATGTTGGCTTTGAATCGCTTTTTAAGAGGTTTGAATGCGTAATTTCAGCAAGGATACGCGTAAAAAGCTTTTGGCTTGTATTTATCTGCAAACCCACCGCACCGCGTCCGCTTAAACCACCCTTTTCATTATATAAAGTTTCACCCATATTACTCCATTTGACATTTGTATCAGCATTTTTAAACCAAGTGGTTTGAGAACCTATACTTCCACCTGCTATAAAGCGATATTTCTGCTCATCTGCTCCAAAAGCACAGAATGCAAAAGTAAGTGATATAAAAGCAAGAAATTTTTTCATTTTCTCTCCTTTATAAGATTATAAGCATATCAAATCAAAATCTTAAATGATTTGAGGCGCGAATTGTATCTCATAAGAAAAATTAATTCTGTGATAAAGTTACATTTGAGTCAAATTTGCCTACAATGCGTCTTTTATTTTTATAAAGGATTCAAAAACAATGCGTTTTAGAGAACGACAGAGCCTCCACCTCATCTCACTTGGCTGCACAAAGAATCTTGTAGATTCTGAAGTAATGCTTGGACGATTACAATCTTATACCCTCACACAAGAGCTTGAGAATGCTGATGTGATTATCATTAATACTTGCGGTTTTATAGAATCTGCTAAGCAAGAGAGCATTCAAACAATCTTTCACGCTTCAAGCAATCGCAAGAGAGGTGCATTGCTTGTAGTAAGCGGCTGCCTTGCAGAGCGTTATACCAAAGAGCTTAAAGAAGAAATACCAGAGATTGATATTATCACAGGTGTAAGCGATTATGACAAAATTGATAGTATGATAGCCCAAAGGCGCAGTATAGAATCTGCTAAAGTCTTTTTAGCAGATGAGCACAATGAGCGCGTGATTATTGGCTCATCTTTTCACGCTTATATCAAGCTAAGCGAAGGTTGCAATCAAGCTTGTAGCTTTTGTGCGATTCCACAATTTAAAGGCAAACTCCACTCACGCACATTGCAATCCACACTCAAAGAATTGACAAATCTCTATAATCAAGGATTTAGAGATTTTAGTTTTATCGCTCAAGATTCTAGTTCATATATGCGTGATTTAGGGCAAAAAGATGGGCTTATGCAGCTTATCCGTGCAGTTGATAATCTTAATCTTCCTATAAGTGCGAGAATCCTTTATCTTTACCCCTCTAGCACATCACTTCAACTCATAGAAAGTATAGCACAATCAAAAAGCTTTCTCCCCTACTTTGATATGCCTATCCAACATATTGCAGATGCTATGCTTAAAACTATGAGGCGCGGTGCGGATAAAGCTACTCATTTAGAACTCCTTAATGCGATGCGAGCAGTGCCACATAACTTTGTGCGCACGAGCTTTATTATAGGACACCCCAATGAAGATGAAAAGGCTTTTTTAGAACTACACGATTTTATAGAATCTTTTGCTTTTGATAGGATTAATCTTTTTGCTTACTCACCACAAGAAGGCACTGCTGCGGATTCTATGCCCAATCGTCCTAACACAAAAATAACAAATCAACGTATCAATACACTTAATAAAATTATCCAATCTCAATACAAAGCTCATAATCTTGCGCTTGTAGGACAAGAAGTAGATGCCATACTTGAGGGTAAAAGCGAAGTAAGTGAATATTTTTATAAAGCGCGATTAAAACTTTGGGGCAAAGATATTGATGGGGAGATTCTGATAAATGATAGTGAAATTGTAGATAGCAATAATCAAATGCTCCTCCTTAAAGAAGGATACTATCGTGTGCAAATTACTCAATGCAAAGATAATTTTCTTTTTGGCAAAGCCCTCTCCCACCTTTAGCAAATCTATCAGTAAAAAACATAAAAAATGTAATAACAATTTAAGGCACAATACATTAGACTTTGCACTCTGATTTTTGCCTTAAGGAATAATATGACTTCTGCACTTCGCCATTTAAGCATCAAGATTCAAATTCTTGCACTTGTAGCAATTCCCATTATTGCACTTATATATTTTCTCTTTATTCAGTTTTCTTATACGCTTGATTCTATCTCTCAAGCACAAAACCTACAAAAACAAATTCACATCTCCGAACAGCTCTCAAGACTTGTGCACGAAATGCAAAAAGAACGAGGTATGAGTGCTGGATTTCTCGCAAGTAGTGGCACAAAATTTGCAAATGAGCTTAAAGGGCAGAGGCTACTCACAGATAAAGAACATAAAGCTCTAAGCGATATGCTCTCTCAAAGCAGCAATTTACCCCAAAGCTACCTTACACAACTTCATCAAGGTTTAGAATCTGTGGCAAAAATACAGCAGATTCGCAATGATGCAGATAAATCTATTGAAGATAAAATCAATATAGCGCCACAAGTTATTGGCTATTATACTTCTACGATAGCTTTTTTACTTGATAGTGTTTTAGAATCTACAAAAATCATTTATGATGCACAACTTGCTAAGTCTATGGTCGCTTATACAAGCTTTTTATATGCAAAAGAACGTGCAGGACTAGAACGCGCTACTATTAATGGTATCTTTACCCACAATGGTGTGCCAAATGATAATAATTATAATAAAGTTGTCTCTTTGATTGCCGAACAAGATGCGTATATAAAATTCTTTCTCTCAATTGCCTCACAAGAGAGCATTGATTTTTACAAAAATGCAATTAAAAATCCAAGCTTTGAACAAGTCCAACAAATGCGTGAGATTCTGCATTCTAAACGTCATAGTGGAAATTTTGGGATTGAACCAAAAGTATGGTTTGATACCATTACAACAAAAATTAATGTGCTTAAAGAAGTGGAAGATTTTATCGCCCATCGGCTTGATAGCTTTATCACTCAACATATTCAAACATTACAAAACGAGTTTATTAAATGGCTTATACTTGAGGGTGTTATTATGATATTTACACTCTTTTTATGCTTTATTGTGGTAAAAAACATTCTCACACGACTTAACAATGTCAATACCAAACTTGCTTATATTACACAAAATAAAGATTTAAGAGAGCAAATTAAAGTATTAGCCAATGATGAAATTTCTGCTATGGCACATTCTGTAAATGCTTTTATCCGCTATATTCACAATGTATTTTTAGAAGTAATTAAACAAACAAAAAATAATCTCTCTATTACACAAATACTTATAGATGTTTCCCACAAACTTGATAGCAACACCAAAGACATTGCTAAGATTTCTGAAAATAACACAGGACTTGGAGAAAAAAGCTACTCTATCATAGAGCAAAATATTACACTCTCTCAAGCAACAAAGGAAACATTAGAATCTGTGCTTTTAGATGTTAATCAAACAAAACATATCATAGAATCTATTAATGAGGAGATTGGGCAATTTACAATAAAAGAAAATCAAAATGTAGAAAAAATACTCTCCCTTGCTAATGAAGCAAAAAATATTCAAAGTGTGCTTATAGCAATTACCGATATAGCAGATCAAACAAACTTACTTGCTCTTAATGCAGCAATAGAAGCTGCACGTGCAGGAGAACACGGAAGAGGATTTGCTGTTGTTGCAGATGAAGTAAGAAAACTAGCTGAGAGAACTCAAAAATCCATTACAGAAACAAGTAGCATTATTCAATCCATATTGCAATCTATCAATGAGATTTCCTCTGATATGGAGCAAAGCTCTCAATCTATGAATCATCTCACACAACAATCCGAAATAATGCATAACAATATAGAATCCCTCTCAAATATCGTGCAAGAAGCAATGGAAAAATCACTTCTTAACTTAGAGGGTGCGCAAAAAGTCAATGCTAATACATCAGAAATTTTAGATAATGGCATTAAGATTGCCTCTTGTGTAGCACAAATTGTAGAGATTAATGAAAAAATGCAAAAAAGTTCAGGCACACTTGGCACACAAACAAAAACACTTAATGAGATGATTGATACTTTTAAAATATAAATTCTCAATTATTTTTCATTCAAAAAAAGCATTAAGGTTAAATAAAGAAAAATAAAAAAGATAAAAAAATCTTGTCTAAAATGTATCAAAAATACACATTGAGTAGTAAGCTACTTTTTAATATGTATAAATTAAACACACTTAGTTTATGATTGAATCTTAATAACTTTTTTTATTTTGGAGGAGTAGCTATGAGTTTTATTGATACAATTAAAACACAGGCAAGGAAGAATAAAAAAACGATTGTTCTTCCTGAAACATCAGATTCTAGGACAATAGAGGCAGCGGTAAAAATTCTAAATGAAGACTTTGCAGAGCTTATTTTAATTGGAGAACAAGAACAAATCCTCTCCACATACCAAGATAATGCTCAAGTGCTTAAAAAAGCGACTTTTCTCCATTCTTCAGATACCGCATTGCTTGATGAATTGATTGAATTACTTGTCAAATTGCGCGCTCACAAGGGTATGGATAAATCTAAGGCGCGTGAAATCCTCGTAAATGATAATCTCTATTTTGGCGCAGCACTTGTGAAAGCAGGTAGGGCTGATGGTATGGTAGCAGGAGCAATTCACGCAACCTCTGATGTATTGCGCGCAGCACTACAAATTGTCGGCACTGCTCCAGATTCTAAACTTGTATCAAGTTTCTTTGTAATGGTAGTGCCTCAATGTGATTATGGATTAAATGGCACATTTGTATTCTCTGATTGCGGACTTTGTCAAAATCCAAGTGCTGAAGAGCTTGCACATATTGCTCTTTCAAGTGCAAAAAGCTTCGCGTCCATTATGCACGAAGAACCTATGGTAGCTATGCTTAGTCATTCAACTTATGGCAGTGCAAAACACCCAGATGTTGATAAAGTCGTTGAAGCAACAAAAATTGCTAAGAGTTTAGATAAGAATCTTAAAGTTGATGGGGAACTTCAATTAGACGCAGCAATAGTGCCAAGTGTAGGTGCTTCTAAAGCAAAAGGTTCAAATGTAGCAGGAAAAGCAAATGTGCTTGTATTCCCTGATTTAGATGCAGGAAATATTGGATACAAACTCGTGCAAAGATTCGCAAAAGCGGAAGCCTATGGACCTATCACGCAAGGTATGGGTGCGCCTATCAACGACCTTTCACGTGGTTGTAGCGCTGATGATATAGTGGGTGTAGTAGCTCTTACTGCACTTCAAGCCAAATAAATTCATACAAGGAGAAGAAATGAATATTTTAGTCATTAATTGTGGGAGTTCATCTTTAAAATTTCAGCTTATAGACACTGACACAGAAAAAGTCTTAGCAAATGGTATATGCGATAGAATCGGTATTGAGGGTTCAGTCTTACAATATAAAAATAAAGAGGGCAAAAAAAGTGAGAAAAAAGAAGCTATGCCAAATCACACTAAAGCCATTGAAATGGTGCTAGAAGCTCTTACAAATAAGCAAAATGGAGCAATTAGCTCGCTTGATGATATTCGTGCCATTGGACATCGTGTCGTTCACGGAGGAGAATTTTTTAAAGAATCTGTGCTCATTAATGACACGGTTATTGCACATATCAAAGAATGTTCAGATTTAGCACCACTACATAATCCAGCAAACCTTATGGGTATTGATGTTTGTAAGCAAAAAATGCCAAATACTCCTATGGTGGCAGTTTTTGATACAGCATTTCATCAAAGTATGCCACCACAAGCCTACACTTATGGTGTGCCTTATGAATGGTATGAAAAACACAAAGTGCGAAGGTATGGATTCCACGGGACAAGCCATAAATATGTCTCTCAACGCACAACAGAATTTTTGGGGCTTGATTATCATAATTCTAAAATCATCGTATGTCATTTAGGCAATGGTTCATCTATCTCGGCGATTAAAAATGGTAAATGTGTAGATACAAGTATGGGACTAACGCCATTGGAGGGCTTGATTATGGGAACTCGCTGTGGAGATTTAGACCCTGCAATTTTAGAATACATCTCAAAACGTGAAGATTTAGATATTCAAAGCATTTTAAATGTTTTAAATAAAAAATCCGGTGTGTTAGGTATTTCTGGCGTATCAAGTGATTTTAGAGATTTGCTTGATGCAGATTTAGGCGGAAATGAACGCGCCAAACTTGCCCGACTTGCTTTTGCTTATCGTGTAATGAAATATGTAGGCGCATATTGTGCGGCGATGAATGGAGTAGATGCTGTGAGTTTCTGTGCAGGAGTGGGTGAAAATGCAAAATTTATACGCGGTATGATTGTAAAACATTTAGAATTCTTGGGTGTAGAGCTTGATGAGGAGGCAAATAATATCTGTGGGCAAGAGGCAATCATCTCTACTGCAAACTCTAAAGTGAAAGTGTGTGTGATTCCTACAAATGAAGAGCTTGTCATCGCACGAGATACAAGAGCTATCGTTTCACAGCTTAAAGACTAGGCACACAAAATGCAACCCTTTATCAAAGCAAAGAAAACTTTATTTATTTGCATTGATGTGCAGGAGCGGCTTTTAGGGCTTATGGCTCATAAAGATGAGGTAATAAAAAATACTAATATTCTTTTAGAATCTGCGCAGATTCTAAAAGCGCCTTTGCTTATCACAGAGCAATATCCCAAAGGACTAGGCAAAACGGATAATGCAATTAAATTGCCACCAAATGCAAAAGTATTAGAAAAAACAAGTTTTGGTATCTTTGGTGATAAAAAAATCAAAGATTATATCGCCAAAAGTAAGTGCAAGAGTCTTGTATTTTTTGGGATAGAAAGTCATATTTGCGTCCTGCAAAGTGTTATTGCTGCGCAGGATTTGGGCTATGAGTGTATACTTGCCGCAGATGCGCTGAGTTCGCGCAATGAGATTAATCATAATCTCGCGCTTGATTTTTTCCGCACGCAACAAGGGGTAAATGTGCTTCCTACAGAATCTATTCTTTTTGCAATTTTAGGAGATTCTATGCACGCCTCTTTTAAGGCAATCAGTGCGTTAGTAAAATAATTTAAATAAGTCTTCTTTAATCCGATTTTGTATATAAAGGTTTCTAAAAGAGGGCATTTAAGGAATTTTCTTTGCTTTATTTGCTCAACAAATGAAAGATTATTCAAAGGATAGACACAGGCAATGAATGTAACACTCTTGCAAAAATATATTCAAATCACTGTTGAGGAAGAGAGTGATTTTCTTCACAAAGCCCTTGCCTATGCAGAAAAATATTTCTCTAAAAGTTATCGCCTCTCAAGCACGATTCTTATCCTTGATGATGGCGAGAGATTCAAAAAAGATTATCTTGTGAATTGGGCATATCACGCTTTTGGGCAAGATGAAAAACATCAAAAATTGCATCATTTTCTAGATTCTTTGCAAAGTGATTTGCCTTATTTAGGAGAGAAGGCTCAAAAACCAGCTTTAGACGCGATAGATTCTATGCAGAAGCCTATTGAAGAGCCATTGCAAGATTTAAAATATTTGCTTGATTTTACTTATCTGCCTATTCGCATTAAAATTGTGAAAAAAAATTCGCTTATCCAACGCGTGAAAATTGCTTTACGACTCTTAAATACGCGCCGCGTAATGCTAAAAATGGACCAAGCTAATAGTGTAGCTCGGCGATATATTGCAAATATTTTTGAGGATTATTATGTGGGGTGTGATAGAGATGAGATTTATCTAGATAGCACAAAGCCTTACTTTTGGGAAAGTATCATTAATCTCATTAGCTTTAAAGTTATTCACAATATCATTTTAGACTTTGATTATGATAGCTTTAAAAATCGGGGTGGTTTGGGTAAATTTGAAAATTCGTTTCTTACCGAAGAAGAACGCATATTGCGAAACTGCTATATGACATTAGAATGCCATTATCAAGATGATTTTGAATTTGTGAAAAAAAACTACCTTAAACTTGCTAAAGAATATCACCCCGATAATGTATTTGGGCAAGATGAACAAATTGTTGAAAGCTATAATGACAGATTTAGGAAGATTCAAGAAGCGTATGAGAGGATTAAAAGCTACACAAAAGCTTCTTAGCAAATACAAATGGAGGGGGGAGATGCGTTTTGTTTTACTACTTTTATTCTTAATTTTTCATTTTATACATCTTAATGCAGAACAATACAAGGCTACAAGACACTTTCCAGAGCTAAAGCAAAAAGGGGAAGTTACTCACTCCTCACTTGATATTGCAAAAATATGGGGTTATTGGGCGATTTATAATGGCGAGATAGAGCTAAGCGGCGTTTTAGAATTAGCCGACTATGGCGGTATGAATATGCACAAACTTTATGGTCATATTGGTGTATTAAGTGTATTGAACTTTTACCCTGATACTGCCACTTTAAAGCAAATACCTTTTGTTTTTCCCTATACCAATTTTGGTTCTCTTTCGTATATGTCTTATAATGCAGACGCATTCAAATTGTTTGGCATACATTTAAGAAATTTGCAGTGGTGGAAAGAGCATTTTGATGATGACCCCCGCATTATCATTGAAATTATAAGGCGCAATGAGCATTCAAGCAATAATACTCTACCTCCATCTCTCACAAAGCCAATTTATGGCGCAAGTGCAGTAAGGGCAAAAGTGCGACTAAAAAATTATAGAACAAGCAGTAGTGATTATACAGAATCTATCAAATATGCCAAACAAGAAAAAATCAAAACAAACCCACATTTTAATTACTCTGCTCATTATTTTGCAGATGCTAAACTCATCTCCATTGAACTTTTGGGCGATGTGGTAGTGAAGTATTTTCCTCGCCCAAAGGCAGAGGATTATGGCTTTATTCTTAAATATAATTCAAAAGATGAATATATCAATCTCCGCCAAAGCCCAAATGGCAAGATTCTCACTCGTATTTATAAAAAAGATATGCCCTCAAATCAAGCACAAGCCTTAAATCTTGAAAAAGGACTTATTATATATGATGAATATAAAGATTCCTATCGCATAGATTGCACTTTACAAAAGGATTGTGTCGCAAATCCACCGCTTACTTTTAAAGATGCTTATCAAGCACATATATACGGAGAGAGTAGCATATTACTAGCAACCTATAACAACAATATAGACGACTATTGCGGGCAACTTTGTGGAGGCATAAAACGTTTGCAGTGGATAAATGCTATGCTTGATAGAGAGAAACCAATATGGCTGCCTGTCGTGTATTTTCCACCTAATGTAACTGATGGCAGTGGAGCTATATACGGCTATATCCACAACTCGCAGTTAAGTAGATTCTATCATTAAGTATAGAATCTACTCCGCTCTAGTGTGTGAGAACATTAACTTTTGGAGGAGTTATCCTAGAAACTAAAGATATATCTCACACCAACATTATAAGTATGTGAGGCTGTTACTTTTGGTTCACTTTCATCTAATGTCGTAGCAATAAAAGGCACACGAGCTGCTATTTCTATGCCGTGTGCTTTAGCAATCTCTGTGCGCAAACCAACATTGAGTGCGAGATTTAAACCTGTTTTATCTATTTTACTATCTTTGAAATCTCTGCCACCCCAAGAGTTAGCACCAAGTCCAAGTCCTAAAAATGCACCAAAATCTGTATTGCCACCTGTAATAAAATTATAAAGTGCATCAACATTTACTCCATAATCCATTACATTCCCTTTGATTTTCTCACTTGTGCCTTTTACTTTTCCACTTGCATCTGCATAAGCGAAGTTTATGTAATAACGCAATCCAAAACTAGGAGTAAAGAATTGCTTATAACCAGCAATCACTTCATAGCTTATGCCACTTAAGTTTTGCTTTTCGCTACCAGCTTTTAATTGAGAACCACCATAGCCTACACCAACACCTACAAATCCACTACTCTCTTCAGCTACAAGTGTAGAACTAGCCAAAGCAAGGGCAAGAGTAGAACTTATTATATATTTATATTTTTTGATTGTTTTCATTAAAAACCACCTTATATTAATAAATTTGCGTTAAACGCTATTTAAAGTCTACAGCCCTTTCTTCACCAATTTTGCTCTTAAGTAAAATTTTGGGGTGTAAAAATATATTTATGTAGAAAAATGTAGCAATATGGAGAGAATGTTAAGGCTGTGTTTGTTGAGTGCGTAGTCATATTCACTCGTAGGTTTGCCTTGCTTTGTGAGTGCATTGCGTGGCGTGCATTTGCTAGTGGGAAAAATTTGAAGTGTGTGCGTATCAAATGCTACGCGACATAAAATTCTTGTGTGAAATGATATTTTTGATACGCCTTTTTGAGGGTAGATTTACTTTTTTCTATACCATTGTGGTAGATTAGATTCTAAAGGTGTATTTTTAAACATCGCCTCTTGTTTTACATTGCTCTTTAGCTGCTCTCCCCATTGTTCAAGCGAAAAAGACATTGAAGTGTTTTCAAACATCTCACTCATATCCTCTACATTAGAAATATCCCACCCACTCAAATCGCAATTCAATGATTTTACATCTTTAAACATAGCCCTCATTGTTTTAACATTACTCACATTCCACTTTTGTATTTGGCAACCAGAATGACGATAATAGACATATTCAGAAAATAATCCTGCCATATCTGTAATAGCACTCGTATCAATATGATCAAGAGCTATTCGTATGGGTTGTCTCAACAATAAAATAAGCTCCTCTTTATCTTGTGGGTAATATATAATTCCTTTCTTGGGTATGCTTTCAAGCTTTGCTTGTTCTTTCTCTGTCAGCTTGTAAACCCAATTTGGCAAATGAGATTCTAAAGGTGTGCCCTTAAAAGTTTCTTCCGCAAGACAATCACAATTATATTCCATTTCAAGCATACGCGAGACTTTCCACATATTTAAGTCTTGATTAAAGGTAGAGGCATTTTTAAATATGTATGTCATATTTACAACATTTTCCACATTCCATTGGTTAAGAGGTTGATTAAAACTCTCTGCATTCCAAAACATTTCGCTCATATTTTTTACATTGCTGACATTCCACGCATTTAATGGTTGATTAAAACTTATTGCTCCTGTAAACATAAATTGCATATTTTTAACATTACTTACATTCCATTTATCCAAAGGTGCATTGAATGCGCTCGCATTCGCAAACATACCCTCCATACTTTCTACCTTAGAGGTATCCCATTCATTAAGTCCATCAAACTCCCAAGTTACTCCTGCAAACATATATGACATATTGGTAACATTGCTGACATCAAAATGTGAAAAATCACTAGGCTGGAAACTTGGTGCATTTTTATCTCGCATACACCCCCAAAAGGAGAAGAAATCACCATAATCAAGCTCGCATTCTAAGGCATACAAAAAGCTCATATTTGTAATGTTGCTTGTGTCAATATTTTTAAAATCAATATTTTCAGAGGTGAGAAGGTGATAGAGCTCATATTTATCCTTTGGGTGAAAGATACCCTTGTCGTCAATAGCTATATACATTACTTCGGATTCTTCAGCTTCTGCGGATTTATTTTGTCCTCCATAAATACCATCATAATATACAGACTTAAAAATATCATCTGACAACAAAAGACCATTTATTTCAAAATCTTCAGTAACTTCAATATAGCCGTGATTATAAAGCCACCAATGAGCTAGTTTCTTTTCACCATCATAAAGTATTCTTGCTATGGCTGTGCGTTTGCTTTGTGAATCATAAAAAATAAAATAATCCCCTACAACTTTTGCAAAATCAACGCTGAACTCTAGCCCATTGGGTATAGAATAAAATTGGCAACAAGTTTCTTCTGGGTCTACTCCCCAAACATTAAAATAGCTTTTTCATTCTTTCCTATGAGTGTTACACCAAAAGATTTATCTAAAGTATTTTCTTTTAGGATAAAATAGGGTGTAGCATATATGATTTCATTATCTTTTTGATTGACGGGTATCATCATCTCAGTGGGTTTATCAGGAAGTTCAAATAATGAATGTCCTTGAGAATCTTTTAACTCTAATAGTGGAAAGTCATAAGTGTAATTATCGGGGTCGTATGGGTGCTTGAAATGAGGTTTATCTTGTTGGTTAAACTTAAAATCTTTGGCTTCCAAGCCTTCAGGAAGTGGCACTTCTGGGATTATAGGAGGTAATATATAAGTCTCATTTGGATTTTGAGATACATCAGTAGAAGTAGAATCGGCATTATTGAGTGTGGCAATATTGTTTTGAGTATCTTGGAGCAATACACTTTCTACATTTTCAGAAACAAGAGATTTAGAATCTCTTAATGCCTTTATTCCAAATGCAACTGCCCCCACACAAGCTAAAAACACAAATCCAAAGACAATTTGTTTTTTCATTTTCTCTCCTTGATTATTTTCTTAAATTTACTTTATAACTTAACGAAAATATTAAGAGGAATTAGGCTTTAATACATAAGCAATAAAAGTAGGGGGGGGGGGATTAGTAGATTCACTCTGTGAAATCTTATGTGTGTAAGAATCTTTAATTATATTACAAGCCTTTCTTGCCATTGCTACTCCCCCGAAGTTTTAAAATGTCGCATTATAAAATAATTTTGCTTAAACATCTTAATCTGCATATTTTAAGGCTTCTTGATAAGATACCTTATCGTGGCTCCTAGCTGCTCTACTCCTAACACTTCATAGCCGTGATTTTTCGCATCAATGGGGATATTATTAATGCTTTGTGGGCAATCACTTAGCACTTCCAAAATCTCGCCACTTTTAAGCTCAGGCAAAACCTCCAGAGTTCTTACCGCAGGATAAGGGCAAGGCTCACCTTGCAAGTCTAATCTAAAATTTGGGATAATTTCTTGTTGCATATTCTCCTCCTTTATGCGCGTTCAAATCGTTTATTTTTGGCAAAATATCGCCGCTCAAGAAACAGCACAAAGGCAAGGAATGCAAAAAGCAGCACATAGCTTACCACCAAGCCGCCATAATTACCAAAGGATTCTAAAAGATTGATTTTAGGGAAGCTTGTCGCAAGCGGCACAGAATAATAATCCCAAGTCGCTGCCAAAAGCGTAGAGCCAATGACATTACCAACACCTACAATCCAATAATGCACCTGCCCCTCAACCGCGCGATACATCCAGCCACATTCACACCCTCCTGCAATCACAATACCAAAGCCAAAGAGCAATCCGCCAATCACTGCATTTGGCGCAGCCCACATAATTTTAGGCGGAAGTCCAAGCATAATGTAACTAAAAACGCCAATAGTTGAAACCATCATTCCAACAATCACCGCTCTTGCCATATATCCACGCCCTGTGATAAATAAATCCCTAAAGGCAGAAGTAAAGCAAATCTGCGCACGTGAGATGATAAAGCCAAATCCCACACCAAATACAACTGCAAGTGCTAAAATCGGAATCTTCTTACCCTCTGGAATATTGCCATACGCCATTAGATACGCTACCCAAACGCCAATTCCAACTAATACCAAAACACCAAGTGCAAAAAGGAGTTTTGCCCTACTCTGATTTTCTTTGCTATTTCCAATGTCTTTTTGCGCACTGACTTTCTCTAGCTTTGTATGAGAGCGAAAAAGTGAGAGTAAAACAACCTTTGTGCCTAGCCACACACCAACAAGCGTCATAATCGTAAAAAACCACGCGTGCAAGCTAAATTGTGGAATCCCCGTAAAGAAACTCGCCAAATTACAACCCATACCAATCCTCGCACCAAATCCTGCAATAATCCCACCGATAAGGGCTTGAGCGATTCTAATATTGCTTTGAGGCAAACGAAACTTGACATTATTTGCCATTGCCGCAGCGGCAAACGCCCCTGTAAACATTCCAATAATCATCACGCCATCTACCCTATCTAGCGGTGTTCCTTGCAAACCTAGAATCTTAAAATAACCCCAAGTGCTTGTATCCACACCCAAAAGATTCATAATATGTCCGCCCCAACGCGTAAATTCACCTGTAACAGCCCAATAAGTCCCAGTCAAACCAAAATAATAAGCAGCCATTACGCCAAGTGCGATAATCGCGGGCATAGGCGACCAAAATTTGACTAGGAATCTTTGCTTGAAATCCTCAAACATAACATTCCCCAAAATAACAAAATAAAATTAGAGTGCGTAAGAAAAAGAAGTATGATGCGTCTCTAATGTAATGCTTTACACGAAAGCCTTTCTAAGATAGATTTAAGATTGTATATTACAGCGACTTAATAGAATCTTAACCTTATGGTGGAATATTTTTTGCTTATATTCCTTAAAAATAAGGAGCACCAAAGGCGTTATAACCTCTAGCTTTTGACATATACAAGGAGTGTATAGCTATGGAAAGGAATTCATCAAAAATAAAAATTTTTTTAATATTTGTCCTGCTACTTTTAGTGGCTCTTGGTGGTGTATATTATTATATAGCAGCAGATTCTGATATTTCGCTTGAGGATATTAGTGAAAAAATAGAATCTAATCTTTTACAGCAAGAAAAAATAGAAAAATCTGAACTTGATTCTAAAGACACGCAAATTCAACGTTTAAAAGCCCAAACCAAAGCATTAAAAAAAGAGCAAGAGAGCACTCCTGTGAAACTCCGCTATTCTATCAAACCAAAAGATAAAATCGTGGCACGTTGTGTCAATATGAAAATAGGACGTTGGGGTATGCCAAAAAACTGCACTGAAGAGCTTACAAGTGGTATTGTAGCAATGGCAAGGGCAGATAATAAAATTGTGGCTTTTGAGATTTCAGGCGTGGTAGATAATCTCCCTTATGCAGGGCTAAGCCCAGAGCTTAAACAAGAAGGATTAGCGAGTTTTCGCGCAAGAGAGGCTATTTATATAGTGAGCAAAAGAATGCCAAATGTCGCAGCATTTGAGGGCTTAAGTCAGCAAAAGGCAAATCAAAGGGGATTTGTTGTCCGCGCATACTATGTGGAATAGACTCTAAAATGAAATCTCATAATGCCCCTATTACAAAAGTTGGCGTTATCTTGCGCCCTTCAAGCCCGGAGCTAAAAACGACTTTTTTGCAAATAAAAGAAGAGCTTAATAATGCTGGCATTGAAGTGATATTAGAAAGCATTAGTGGGGGTATGATTGAACTCTTAGGAAGAGATTTTCATCAGCTTGCTACACAATGTGATGCACTTTTTAGCCTTGGTGGCGATGGGACACTTATTTCTATGCTTCGCCGCGCATTTGAATATGAACTACCTTGTATGGGGATTAATACAGGACGATTAGGCTTTCTTACGGCACTTATGCCTCAAAATCTACATACCTTTACTTCTCATCTTAAAAGTGGGGATTACACTCTGCAAAAACATCTCGTGCTTCAAGCGCGTATATATTCTACCTTAAATACCGCATACGAAAACAATTTAGACAATAAAAACCAAACTCCTACTCAAACGCTTATTGCCATCAATGAGTTTCTTATCTCCAAACACGAATTAAGCGGTATGGTGCATATTGATGCAAGTATTGATAGAAAATATTTTAATACTTATAGATGTGATGGGCTTATCATCGGCACGCCTGCTGGCTCTACCGCATATAATATTAGTGCAGGTGGTTCAGTTATTTATCCTTATTGTCGCAACATTTTGCTTACCCCCATTGCACCACATTCGCTCACGCAGCGCCCATTAGTCTTAAGTGATGAATTTATGCTAGAATTTTATGCCAAAGAAAGAGCAAAACTTATCATTGATGGGCAAGAAATGATTGATATTATGCCCTCTGATAGAGTGCAAATTCAAGCTCTGCCCCAAAGTGCTATGCTGATGTATCCCCCTACACGAGATTATTTCAGCGTTTTAAAAGAAAAATTTAAATGGGGTGAGGAGCATTAAAACAAGGAGTAAAAATGGTTAAGAGAATCTTAATCCATAATTCCCCCGCTTTTAGTGATTTAGAGCTATATGTGCAAAAAGGCTTTAATGTTTTTAGTGGTGCGAGTGGCAGTGGTAAGTCAGTATTTATGGAATCTCTGCTTGCAATTTTTGGGATTAAAGAAAGCAATGCCGACCTCATTGAAGCAAACATTGAGATTGATTTGCCCACATTTGATTGGCTAGAATATGGCATTCCAAATGATAATGAAAATGAAATCGTTCTTAGCATTCTCAAAAAAGATAAAACACGTTATTTCATCAACCACGCATCAAGTTCCAAAAAAAAACTCTATGAAATAGTATCAGGCTTCGCAAAGCATATCAGCACAAAAGGTGCAGATGAACTCAAACCTGCAAATATTCTTAAGATTCTTGATTTATTTATCACGCGTGAAAATCCTACACACAAGGAGATTCTCAATCAGTTTCAAACAGATTATCAAGCATTATGCCAAGCCCACAAAAAATTAAGTGATATACAAGCTCAAGAGGCAAATATTGCTAATTTAAAAGAGTTTGCAGCATTTGAAATTGCCAAAATAGAATCTATAAATCCAAAAGAGGGCGAATATGAAGAGCTCATTACCCTTAAAAAAATGCTCTCCAAGCAAGAAAAAATCAAAGAGCAAATATATAAGGTGCGTCAAGCACTTGAACTCTCACGCGGTTTTGAAGAATTTTTGGGGCTTGTGGATAAAAGCTGCCCCAATCTTATTGAAGGCTTAAATGAATTTGAAGCGATTGTCCAAGCCCAAGAAGAGCGTTTGGAGGACTTAGCAGAGATTAATCCTGAAGAAATATTAGATAAAATTGCCGCACTCTCCGAGCTTAACCGCCGATTTGGTGGCATTAAAGAAGCACTAGCATACCTTGAAGAACAAAAGCAAAAACTCCAAGAATATGAAAATCTAAGCTTTGATAAACAGCATTTGCAAAAGCGTGTAGATGAACTTTCCCTAGAATGCAAAAAAAATGCCCAACTGCTTCATACAAACCGCGAACGCTTTGTGCCGCAATTTAATGCTTTGTTTCAAGAATTATGCGCAGAGCTTAGGTTAAACCAAAGCAACATAAAAATAGAAAATGTGAAAATGAATGAAAGTGGGGAAAGCTTATGCGAAATAAAACTTGGCAATAGCAGTGTAGATGTGCTCTCCTCTGGGGAATATAATCGCTTACGACTTGCGATAATGTGCATTGATACACAACTTGAACCGCGCAGTGGGATTTTAGTGCTTGATGAAATTGATGCGAATCTAAGCGGGGAGGAAAGTGAGGGTGTAGCAAAGATTCTTAAAACGCTCTCCCAAAGCTATCAAATCTTTGCTATTTCTCATCAAACGCATATGCCCTCTTTGGCAGATAATCATTATCTTGTGCAAAAACAAGGAGAAAAAAGCATAGTTACAAAGCTTGATGAAGAGGGCAGAGTGCAAGAAATTGCGCGCATTATTAGTGGAGCAAAAATTACTGCACAAGCACTTGAGTTTGCAAGAGCACATTTAAAAACTTAGCTATTCCATTAAAGGCAGGGCATTGAATCTCGCATTATTAAAGGGTATAAGCACATATCTGCAAAATATGGAAAACATCTTATGTTTTAAACGCAAAGAAATAAACCTCTTTATGCTCCTCTGCCAAGATAAACAAGGCAATAAACATAGAATCTATTTTGATATGACGCGCTCTCAAAGTGGTGCATTTATAAATGAGCAAGAAATACTCAATACACAAGAGTTTAAAGCCCCATTTGATAATAAACTAGCTCGTTGTGCTACTTATGCAAAAATAGAACAAGTGCGCATAGATGGAGAAAATAGAATCTTACAGATTCTCATAAGCCAAAAGGGGCACTACAAACTCCAATATTTTTGGCTCATATGTGAATTTACAGGAAAGCATACAAATGTCATAATATGTGATGAAAGCTTTGTAGTTCTTGAAGCATTGCGACACATTCCACTTAGTAAATCGTGGCGTGAAGTGCGTGTAGGCAAAGTGCTTCAACCTCTACCTCAACCCTCCAAAAAGCCATTACCACAGGAAATCCCCTCACTTAGTCAAACGCTGGACTTACTTCATCGTGCATATGTGGAGAGATATTGCCAATCTCACAATACCAAAAAACAAGCTTTGCTTAAATCCCTGCACACAAAAAAAGAGAATCTCCTGCAGATGCTTCATACTCTGCCAAAATATGATGAGCTCTTAGCATCTGCAAAGCAATACGCACACTATGGTGAAGTGCTTTTTGGCTCATTACATCTTTTGCCAACGCATAAAATCACCTCATCGCATTTATCCTTGCAAGATTTTGATGGCGGAGTGCTAGAGATTGAACTTCCTGCTTTTGCTAGAGATTTACAAGAAGCTGGAAATTGGTATTTCACTCAAAGCAAAAAATACCATAAAAAAGCTCAACATCTCCATAAACAAATAGAGAATCTCCAAGATAAGATTGATTTTCTCTCTGATAAAATTGCACTTATAGAGCAATGCGATGAGTTAAGTAATATATTTGCCACTCAAGATAAAAAGCCCAAAACCAAAGATAAATCTACGCAAACAAAGGATATAGAGAGTTTTTTTATTGAGGGATTCAAAATTAGTGTAGGACGCAATGCAAAGGAAAATCAACGACTTTTAGAATCTGCAAAGGCTGATGATTTGTGGTTTCATATTAAAGATGTGCCAAGTGCACATTTAATCATACATTGTGGGAAAACAATGCCCACAAATGCCGTGATTGAAAAAAGTGTGGAGATTCTTGTAGGGCTATATGCAGTGCGTAAAGGTGGTGGTGATTTTGTAGTGGATTATACCAAGCGGCGATTTGTCAAACCCGCGCAGAATGCACAAGTAACTTATGCCAAGCATAAAAGTATAAAATATAAATATCCATAGGGATTGTTTTTATAGATGAAATAGACCACTACAACCCAACTTATGCCATATGCTAGAGATATTACACCTCTTTGGGATTCCTCATCTTGTGCTTGTAATTCTATATTGAGTGTCTTTTTGAAATGGTTTGATTGTTGGATTGTCTCTCTTAGATTCTAATACATCTGTGTAGAGATAGCCATTCCCTAATACTTTACCTTTTGTAAATGATAGGTTACTTCAAAGCCTAGTGTATCACGCAAGGTTTGTAAATTTGTGGTGCTTAAAAAAGCAATGATTTTGTAATGCAGAATAGAATTTAGCGAATTCATATTAGTGGCTATGTGTTTTTTAGCTATAAGTTCTTAAGTTTTTTACTTTCTTTTACTTCAACAATATATGTAACTACAAGTTTGTTTATAGCCTTTGTTGTGATAACAATAGTTCTCTTTAAACTCTCATTATCATATAGAGTATTTCAAGCAAAGAGAACAACAAAGATAATAAAAACTAATGGGATTTGCGATATTCTAAAATCATTGCATAGGCTTCATCTTTGAGGCGAAGCTTTTGTTTTTTGAGCACCTCAAGCTCCATATCACTCATAAGTTCCTCGCCATCTTCAATCTTTTTAATTCTATCATCAAGCTCATTATGCTCATCAAAAATTTTTGCAAAATGCGCATCACTTGTTTTGAGCGCAGTAACCTCATCTCTATATTCGTGAAACATCTTCTACTCCTTTGGGGCAAATTCAATACTTTATTATAGAATATTTTCAATAATAGCGCATTTTTTTACTCTAAAATCATACTACTTTTTAAAATCTCCAAAAATACAACAGAATCTAGCTTCTATAATCAGCATTAATATCTATATAGCGATAGCCCAAATCACAACCATAAGCGACAAAATGTCCCTCACCTATGCCCAAATCACAAGTGATTCTAAAACTTTCTTGTTCCATTACAGCCGCTGCCCTTGCTTCATTCTCTTCATCAAAACATATCTGCCCTCTATCAAATACTACCACAGAATCAAAGGCGATTCTCAAACTTTCCTCATTGCATTCTACACCACTTGCACCGATTGTTGAGGCAATTCTCCCCCAATTTGGATCTTCCCCATAAATAGCAGTTTTTACCAAAAGTGAATTTGTAAGGGCTTTTGCAGCACATATAGCTTGTGATTCATCTCTTGCGCCACACACTTCAAAGGCTACAAGCTTAGTAGAACCTTCGCCATCTCTTACCATATCAGTAGCAAGTTTGTGCATAATCATTTTCAATGCTTCTTTGAAAGCCGCTTCATTATATACCCCACTGCGTCCATTGGCAAACAAAAATACGGAATCATTCGTGCTCATATCGCCATCTACACTAATAGCATTAAAGCTTGTCTTAGCGCATTCACGCAAGATTCTATCACCTTCATTTTGAGGTACAAGTGCATCAGTTGTGATAAAACAAAGCATAGTTGCAAGAGCAGGTTGTATCATACCTGCTCCCTTTGCCATAGCTCCAATACAAAAGCTCTCACCATTATCAAGTCGCACCCTTAATGCGATTTCTTTACTAAAAGCATCTGTCGTGCGTATTGCATCAGCAGCACGAGTGTGAGCATTTTCACACTTAGCATTAAAATCAAAGGAGGCAAAAGAAGCAATTATTTTCTCTTTAGGGAGATACTGCCCGATAACGCCTGTGCTTGACATTATAGGGTTTTGTATAAAGGGAAATTTTTGCGTAAGTGATGATAAAATATCGCACACATCTTGCACCCCTCTCTCTCCTGTCATCGCATTTGCATTTTTGGTATTAATAAGCACGAAATTACTCTCTTTGCCTTTTATAAAGTGTTTAAAATGCGTTATGGGAGCTGCTTGAAAACGATTACTCGTAAAAAGTGTAAAGGGCTTGAGCACATCTTCACTATATAAAAATGCTACATCAAGTGCAGGAGCACCATTAGGAAGCGGAGGCTTTAATCCCGCACTTACACCATCTGCGTAGAATCCCTGTGGCGCATTGACACCACCTTTAATAGGAATAATCTCAAACATAATCAACCTCTCTTGGTTTTTGCTTTTTCATAATCAAACGTTTGGTAGCACGAATATTTTCACTTGTGCCAATCACAAGGAGTTTGCATTCGCTTGAAACAATTGTATTACCATTTGGCATAGTGATATAAACGCCATCTTTTTGCGTTAGTCCCACCACAGATACATTTGTAACATCGCGGAAATGTGCTTCTTTAAGCTTTCTTAGCACAAGCCACGAATAACGTGGCACGATAATTTCTTCCAAATCAAGCGGCGTATCACGTTGATATAAAAACCGCTCAAGGAGATTCTCCATATCAGGACGCACTGCCATTGCAGAGATTCTCTGTGCCATAAGCTTAGAGGCAGAAATTACGGCATCACAGCCTATTTTTTTAAGCTTTTTGCTCTCTTCTTGAGAATTAGCGTTAGCGATAATATAATAAGGCTTTCTTCTTAGCTCTTCTTCAAAGATACGTGCACTCACCACCATAGTAATATTATCCGCAGGATTCTTAGAAAAGCTTATGATACCTTTTGCACTTGAGAGGTGAGATTTGAGCATAGCTATATGCGTATGTGGGTCATCAATAATGTAATAAGGATACTTATGCTTTTGGGCTTGGACTTCAAAATCAGGAGAATTATCCACCACGACAAAGGGAATATGAGCTTCTAAAAACTGCTGGGCAAGTTCAGTAGTAAATTCATTGTGATAGCAAATCACATAATGATTTTGCAAACGCGCAATTTTATATACCATTTTTTGCTCCTTAATTAATCTAATAAGAGTGCCATTATTCACCACACTCATAATAAATGCCACGCTAAAAGTTACAACTCCCGCTCCACACACCATTAAAATAACAGTGAAAAAAATAGTGATTGTGCTAAATTCATTTTCTTTTAATGAGCCAAATCCTGTATTTGTAAAAGTATAAGAAGTTTGAAAAAATGCCTGCATTAAATCATAATCTTCTAATGCTAAATACCCTAATGTGCCAAAAAGAAGAAAAAATTGAACAAGAATAAGCGGAAGTCTAAAGGGTTTGAGCTGCTCGTAGAGCTCACCAGCTAAAGAAATGTCTGGTTTCGGGGTATTGCCCCAGTGAAGAAATTTCTTAAATCTTGCAAACAAGATAGATAAAGCTCAGTTTAAGAATATTTTTTTATCGTTCGCAATGTGGAAGCGGCAACTTTTACTCTTACGCTTGTTCCATCTTCAAGTTTAAGTCGAATACTGCGAAGATTAGGCAAAGAACGCTTTTTTGTTTTGTTATTTGCGTGACTTACATTGTTTCCAACCATAGGACCCTTACCTGTGAAAAAACATTTTCTTGCCATAACAGACCTTTTTTATAAAATTAAATAAGCTATGCATTTTAGTAAAAATTACCCCAAAACTACCTTAAACTAATCAATAAGCACACTCATACCTACGCGTAAGCCCTCAATAGGAGTGGTAGGATATGCTTCAACTTCAAAGGTTTTCACATCATAACCTTTAGACGCACTTGTGGCTCTCCAAGTAGCAAAATCTCCCATAACAGAGACAAATTCTACTCTAAATTCTGCTCTTTTATCCAAAGCGGGGATAAATGCTTCAAAAGTCGCACCTTTAGTAAAATCTTTTAAACGATATTCGGGAAGATGAAAGACAATCCACGCATCATTCATATCAATCATCAATGCCACAGGGAATCCACTAGGTGCAAGCTCACCTTCGTGCAGTAAAACATTGCTTACCTCTCCATTTGTTGGTGCAATAGCTTGAGTATCTTTAGCATAGCTTTCAACTTCATTTACTTGTCCGGCTGCCGCATCTTCTTTGGCTTGTGCAGCTATTTTTGTCTCGGCACTTGCGCCATCAAGAGCAATTTTGTATTGTTGATAGGTTACATTTTCATTATGCTTGGCAGTAGTGTAGTTTGCATATGCTTCATCACGCCTTTGTTGGCTCACTACACCATCTTTATAAAGGGATTCTATGCGTTCATAAGTGCTTTTAGCAAGGTTCGCCATTGTTTTAGCACCTTGCCAAACATCTTTTGCTGATTGGATAGTCTCCACTCTTGCGCCTTGCTTCGTCTCTGTGCTTAGAGCTTTTGCTGCTTGATACCCAGCTTTTGCTTGTTCAAGCTTAGCTTGCAACTCTGGAGAATCAATACTATATACCAAATCACCCTTTTTAAGCATATCTCCTTTTTTAACAAAGATATTTTCCACTCGTCCTGCAACCTTAGAGCTAATAGCGTATTCACGTGCTTGCACTTGGGCGTAGATTCTATTTTCCTTTGGCTCATAAGCACGACTAAAGCTTACCACGAGCCACAATAAAAATGCCAAAGCTATAACGACTAATGCTACAAGCTTGATATTTATTTTCATATCTTCTCTCCCATTTTTTGCTTAATTAAAAAATCCATAGAATCTTTCCACCTCTCCGCTTAAAGCAAGAAGTCGCGCAAGTGAAATTGCATAGCTATATGCTACACTCTGGCGCTCAATAAGAACAAGTGAGAGAGCATTTTGCGCATCACTTACTTCTGTGCTTGTGCTCATACCTTGCAAAAATGCCTTCTGACGCAATTTTAGATTCTCTTTGGCAAGCTCAACCGAAGAATCAAGACTAAAATATTGTGATTTATATGAAAGGACTTCATTATAAGTTTTTTCACAGAGCGTTTTTAAATCTTTTCTAGCTTGCGAAGTAGCAAACTCTGCTTGAATAGAAGCTATTTTGCTTGCTTGATATTTCTGGATTCTCCCATTAGGCGAAAGAAGAGACCACCTTGCACCTATACCCACATACCAATTTGGCATAGCTTTATCAAGCAAGGAGCTATTATCATTGAGCATATAACTTCCAAAAGCTCCTATTTCTGGCAAAAATGAAGAAAATTCAATATGCGAAAGTTCGTGTGTAGATTTAACTTGATTATCCATTATATGCAAAGCTGGATAGACTTCAAGTGTTTTATTTACAAAATAATCCACATTTTGTAATATCGCATCTTGTTTAATATCAATGTTTGGTGTTAATTCAAAAGGTGCATTATATTCTCTATTCAACATTGCATTAAACGCCATAACAGCAATATTGAGATTATCGCTTGCTTTTTGCACTTCAATCGTTGATTTATCATAATTTACTTGGGCTTGGAGTGTTTCTAAACGTGCAATTTGCCCTTTTTCTTGCAGTTTTTGTGCATTTTTATAATGCGTGAGATGTCCCTCATTTGCATCTTGGAGTGTATCAAGAATCTGATGGGCTAATACCACACCATAATAAAGTTTTGCACAATCTTCAAAAAGGCTTAACTCTTTGAGTTTAAGGGTAAGAAGTGCATCATCAAAGGCAATGTCAGAAAGTTTATTAGCAAAATGCCGCTTACCACCTGTAAAAAGCGGATACATAATATTAAGTGCACCAAAGATAATATTTTGATCTTGTAGAGTGATAGGTCGTGCGAGCAAGGGGGCAATACCGCCAATGCCACCAAGATTCCCAAGTTCAGAAGCATTAAAAAGATGTGTATTCATCGGTGATTGCAAATGTATATAAAATGCATCAAGTGAGACTTGAGGGAGGTAAAGCATTTTGGTTGCATTCTTGAGCTTTTCTTGTTTATCAACTGCACTCTGCGTAGATTTTAATCCATCATTATTTTGTAAAACTTGCTTATAGGCACTCTCTAATTCCAAATACTCTGCTTGTAGAGTATTCAAAGCTACCCCCACAAACAAGAATATCCATTTTTTCATTATTTGCCTCTTTATCGAAATTGCGTTAGAATCTATATTAGCGCAAAAATACCAACGATAAAGGAATATCGTGAAAAAGCTTAAGGCAATGCTTGATGCTCACTATATGCTTAAAAATACTTCTCAAGAGATAAATGCGCAAAATCCAGACCCTTTACTTGTGGCAAAAAAATACCAACACACGCCTTATTTTGCAGAAATTGCTCTTATATGTGCGCTTCTCTCTTATGGAAATGCAAAAGCAATCGTGCAGATGCTCCAAAAACTTGACTTCTCACTTTTGCACTCTCGCACAAAAATACGCAATGCGACATTTCCTTATTATAGATTTCAAACAAGTGCAGATATTCAAAATATATTTGAATCTGTGGCTTGTATGCTTGAAAATGGTGGTTTGCTCACATATTTTCTTAAAGCCTATAAAAATCCTCCTGCACATTTTGCACTTTGGCATCAAAGTGCAAATAAAAACCACGCACGCATTCTTTATAGTATTTATCATTGCATTGATGCTCTTTATTCTTTTTTATGTAAAGACACTAAAAGTAAAGGGTTACATTTTGCATTTGGCACATCTTATAGTGTCCATATAAATACTTATGGTGCATTTCCCACTGGTGCTTGTGCATTAAAACGTTGGAATATGCTCCTACGATGGCTTGTGCGCAAAGATGAGATTGATATTGGTTGTTGGCAAGAGCATATACCAACTTCACACTTAATATTGCCTCTTGATACTCATACTTTTAAACTTTGCCTTAAGCTTAAGATTCTAAAACGCAAAAGTTATGATTTACAAAGCGCACTGCAAGCCACTGATACCCTATGTATGCTAAACCCTAACGACCCTATATCATATGACTTTGCCCTCTATCGTATAGGACAAAGCAAACAAGATATATGTGAGGATTTATTTATCTAATATCCTATCACTAAAATCTTTGCAAAGAGCCGAGGAAAGTTTGCAAGAAATTTTAGGATTTTTTTCAAGGGTAGGCGGCTCAAGTGTAAAAGTAAGATATTCTATACCAATATGGGCAATAATCTTGCTTCCTTGCACACTAAAAGCACACTTTGAAGTATTGCTTTTCTCCAAATGCTTTAAAATACTTTGTGCTTGAGTATAATCTATCACATCTGCACGAATAAAAGCATCTGCATAATACATACTCAAAGCATTTTGCGTATGGGCAAGTTGAGATTTAAGGCGAGAGATACATTGTTTATGTGCAATATGCCCCATATATCGCACCCCTACACTCATAATAATGGCGATGATAATAATGACACATAATATTTCAAACGAGCTAAATGCTCCTCTGTTAGAAAATTGCATTTGAGGTGCTAAGCGGCACTTCTCGCCTCATCTTATGTCGCTCAAGTAATTTGGTGCATAAAGTAGAATCTGCTTTGGGTTGAATAAAAAAGATAATTTTACCATTTTCTTGCATAAGCGTTATGCAATCATTTTGTGTATCAAGCACACCATTTTTGGCAAGTCGCACACCATTATTCTGTGCTATCCAGCGCGAATGACTAAGGCCAGCAAGTTCAAGCATTTTTACTCCATCAAGAGTAGAGGGTTCAATATTTTGACTAAAAACTTCGCGCTGAATTGCATTAAGCGCTCCAATAATATCATTTTCCACTGCAATAAGTTGAGCATCAGAACGTGTGAGTGAAAGTCGTGGCAACGCAATGGCGGCAAGAATCCCAAGTATAATGATAACAAATACAAGCTCCATCATACTAAATGCTCCACGCTTTGTGCGTATATAGTGAGCATATCTCATACTTATTCCTTATTTTTTAAAATCTTCAAGCATAAAGGGTGGCAAAATAAAATCAATTACACCTTGTCCTTCAAGTCCATTGCTGCCAGAATGAAGTATAAACCTCATCAATACGCCCTTAGGGACAAGTGCACGAAATGAAGGACAAAGATAAGTTGCAAAACTCTTTAAATCAGGTTGATGTCCTACAATAAGCGCATTTTGTGCTTTTTGAAATGATTTTTTTTCTATAAGCTTCATATATCCCTCAAGTCCGCAATCAGGAAGAATCTCATCACACAGAATTATAGAATCCGAACGCACATATTTGCTTAAGGGTTTAAGCGTTTGCTGTGTGCGTTTAGCAGGTGAGCAAAAGATGACATCAAAGTGCAAATGTTGTGCAGCTAAATGCGCTATATGCTTACTTTGAGTTTTACCAAGCTTACTTAATGGACGAAAAATATCACTTTTATCTTTTTTATTGTTGAGTCGGTATTCTTCCCTACTTATTGTATCGGCGTGGCGCAAAAGAGTAATTGTTTTCATAAAATGCTCCTTTATTTGTGGGCTAAAATCATTTCACACATCATCATTACAAAATCAGCACTGCGTTTTGCCGAGCTTACCAAAAATTCATCAAAGCTTACATCGGCGTTTCCATCAGCACTATCACTAATGGAGCGTAAAATACAAAATGGCACAGCAAGCAAATCACATACTACAGCTACAGATGCTCCTTCCATTTCTACTGCATCAGCTCCAAAATGCTGGATAATCCACTGCTTTTTTTGAGAATCAGCTATAAAAGCATCACCTGATGCAATAGTGCCTTCTTTAAGTTTAATGCCTTGTTTCTTTGCAATCTCACGTGCAATGCTATTGAGTGTAGCATCAGATTCTATAAAAATTTTGCTCTCAGGAATAAAACCCAATGGGTGTCCAAATGCACTAATATCTACATCATATTGACAAAGTTTTTGCCCCAATATTAAATCACCCACTTTCAAATCTGCACTCAAACCGCCTGCTACACCACTAAAAATAATTTTCTCGCAACCAAAATGTAAAATCATTGTGCTTGATGTCAAAGCGGAATGAACTTTGCCAATTTTGCTATAAGCAACAAAAATTTTGTGTTCACCTCTTTGAATTTCATAATAAGTATTGCCGCCAACTTGTCTGCCTTTATAATCACCAAAGAGCTCAAGCAAAGGCGTAATCTCTTCAATCATTGCCCCTATAATACCAAGTGTCATAGATACTCCTTTATTTAAACTCCACTCTTAATGCTATCAATACATTCCTTCAAGCTTGCAAGATTCTCAATATTCCAAGTAGGTAGAGTGCTTAAGCGCTTATTTAATCCCCGCAATACACTGCCATTACCAAATTCAATAAAAGCATCAACCTCATCATTAAGCCTAAGAATAGATTGCTTATAAAGCACAGGGTGTGTAAGCTGTTTGCTTAGTAATGATTTTGCTTGTGCTTTTGTATTATAAGTTTCAAGTGTAGCATTTGAAAGAATAGGTGTGCTTAGATGCTCATTCAAGCTTTCATCTAAAAGCTGTGTGAAAGCTGGTAGAGCTGATTCTAACATAGGACAATGGCTAGCAACCGACATAGGAAGCAAAAGTGCCCGCTTTGCACCAAGTGCTTTAAGGGTAGATTCTGCTTCACTTAAGTCTTTTTTACACCCTGCAAGTACAACTTGTCCATTGCCATTATAGTTTGCACACCAAATGCTTTTACCATTTTTTTGTGCTTCTTGCGAAAAATCCTCAAGTTTTTTATCCTCCACGCCTACAATAACCATCATTCCTGCATCTTTGCCTTCACACGCCTGTGTCATAAGCTCTCCACGCTTATGTGTAAGTTTTATCCCTTGTGAAAAACTCATACCTTCAGATAATACTACTGCACTTACTTCACCAAGAGAGTGCCCCATAGCCACTTTTGGCATTAATGGACATTCGCTTTGAAAAACACTATGAGCAATAGCACTGACAAGAAAAATTGCTGGCTGAGTATATAATGTAAGGTTAAGTTTATCATTTTCTTCAAAAAGAAGATGTTTCATATCTAAACCCAAGCTATCAGATGCTTCCTCAAAAAGCTCTTTTGCCACAGCAAAGTTATCATAAAATTCCTTGCCCATACCTATTTTTTGGGAGCCTTGTCCGGGAAAAATAAATGCGTATTTCATCATAATCCTTTAAGCCTAAAATGAAAAGAGAGGATTCTAACATTACTTTGCTTTATTTGTCTTTTGGTATCTATGAAAATTTTATTTTCACTTTGCCTATCCTTTAAGTGGCGTTAAGTGTAGTTTTATCATTTTTCCCCTACAATAGCGTTCTTTTTTTATATGGACAGGTGGGTGAGTTGGCTGAAACCACATCCCTGCTAAGGATGCATAGCCGCAAGGTTATCGAGGGTTCGAATCCCTCCCTGTCCGCCACCTTTTTACAGAATCTAAAATTCATTAAGAATCAAAAATTTATAACGCAAACTCTCTACATCGTGTTTTAATCGCCTATTTTCATCAATAAGCATAGCATACTGGGTTTGAAGATTTGCAATCTCTTTGCTTAAATAATAAATATTGCTAGAGAGGTAGATTTTTGGCACGCTTATTATCAGCACAAAAAGCATAATATAACCAGCAACTTTAAGTTCATACCAACCCAAGCCTTGTGTATTTTTCTTTGAAAAACTATTTTCTTTTTTACCATCTTCGCTTTGAATGGCATTTGCAATCTCTTCTTTTTCCCATTCGCTCACACGCGATTTAGGAAGAATAATATCATCAAGACGCATAGTTTTATAATTTTCACTATTCATTTATACTCCTTTATCTTTAGAACTCTTTAATTCAAAAATTCTTAATTTTGCGCTACGAGAACGCTTATTTTGCGCTATCTCTTGTGGGGTTGGGATAATTGGCTTCTTAGTAAGAATCTGCCCTTTAGCGTGATTATTGCCACACTCGCACCTTAAACTTTCTTCTGCGCAAATGCACGATTTGCTCCATTGTTTAAAACATTGCTTAATGATTCTATCTTCTAGAGAATGAAAAGAGATGATTCCTACCCTACAAGATGCAATTTTGCCCTCATCAAAAGCAAGTTCTATGTTATGGAGCAATCGCTTAAGCTCGCCTAGTTCATCATTAACCTCAATGCGTAGTGCCTGAAAAGCTAGTGTCGCTGGATGTATACCTCCAACACGAGGAAAATGTTGCTCAATAAGTGTGCTTAATTCTAAGCAAGAGCTAAAAGGCTTTTTCTTGCGTTCGTATGCAATAATCTCTGCGAGTTTTTTACTCTGGCGCACTTCTCCATAGATTCTGAAAATCTCTTCTAAACGAATAGGCGAATAAGTATTAATCACTTTTGTAGCATTCAAGTCTGCTCGTGTATCCATACGCATATCAAGCGTGGAAGAGACAAAGCTAAAGCCACGTTGCGTTTCATCAAGCTGCATAGAGCTTACACCAATATCAGCAATAATGCCCCTTACACGAGGCAATACCACATTTGGCACAATGTCTAAAAATTGAGAAAAAGCATTATGACAAAAATGAATGTTTTGCAAATAAGGTTTTAATCGCTCTTTGGCAAGATTAAGTGCATATATATCTTTATCAAAAGCATAAACTTCAATATTTGGATAAGCCTGCAATGCCCCAATAGTATGCCCTCCAAAGCCCAAAGTGCAATCAATCAAGATAGAATCTTCTTTCAAACAATCCAAAGCCTGTATCATTTCATTTTTTAAAACTGAATAATGTTTCATTATACTCTATTAAGGCTTGAAATAATCAAATCGCAAATGGTTCTCAAGAATAATTTGATGTTCTTTATAATCTGAATTTTTTAAACTTATCACTATCACAAAATAAATTTGTTTGCTTTTCTCATCAAGTTCCATTTTAAGCGGCAACTCTACACGCGCAAAATAAGGCATTGTATTTGCCCATAAAATAAAATCTTCAATACTCTGTGTAGTAGGTGCATAACCGATAACTTGGTATCTTGTATCAAGAATATCTTGTTCGCGCGTGGTATTGAGCTTTTTTACTTCTACTTCTGTGAAATAATCTTGCAATAAAGCTTGTAATTTTGCTTCATCGCCTTGATTATGAAGGCTTAAGAGCATCTTATAATGTTGGATAGAGAGTGTTTTAAGTTGCGCTTCTATAGCTTGATAATCTTTATTGATTTGGTTAAAAGCAATTTTTGATTTTTTACTCTCAAGAGCTTGTTTTTTATATTCATTAATTTGAGGCAAAAGAATCTTGCTTACACAAAAAACACAAATGGCTGCAAATACCAAAAACCACACAAAGTTTTTAAGCGCAAATTCTAAACGAAAATCGCTATTCATCACTTTGCTCCTTTTTGTCATTTTTAAGAGGTTTAAGTGTAGGATTCGCCTTGCTCACAGCAACAAAATTAAACCACCCGCTTACAAGAGGATAAAATTCTACTCTTACCTGCGTAAAAATTGCACGCAAAGGAGCTTCTAAAAGAAATTTATAGACTTCCTTTGAAGGTGTTAAACCTTTCATTATAAGAGAATTATAATTTAACTCTATACTTTTAGCTGTGATTTGGTCTGGAATGAGTTTAAGAAGATTTGATAACCCATCTTTAAGCATTTTATTTTGTGTTTGTATATTCTCACCCATTGTTATTTCATAATCTAGTCGCTCTATATAGTCCTTAATTACAATAGTTTTAAGCTTGATGTTTTGAATATTTTCCTCAATATGAGTTTGTTCATTGATTTTAGCAATAATTTGCTTTTCCAATACCTTTGCAAAACCACAAATACATACCACAGCCAATATACTATATACAAACCAAATTTTTGTATAACGTTTAAAAATACTCTTAGGTTTAGGGCGTATGAAACTATAAGCCATATTTTAACCCCTATTATCTTTAAGCTCGGCTTTAGCAAGATCAATAAGAGCATCGGGAATATGAATTGAGCGCACTTCCACTTCAATCATAAGCGTATTACGGATATGGGCAACTGCTTGTTCTGTCATACCATAAGTATCCAAAAGCACGATAGTTTCTATAAATTGTGTGCTATTATAGATAGGATTGCTATAAAACTCATTAATAGAATTTTTGAGAATCTCTGTTGCATTTGAAGCTCGCGCTAAATCCCTTAATCCTTCCAAACGAGACATTTCAGCCTCTTGTTGTTTTTGAGAATCTATCTCTTGGGGCGTAAATTCCTTGCGAATAAGCTCTTCATCTAAATCTTCTAGTTCACCTATTTCTTTTAGCTCATCAATAGAACCAAGTATAGAATCCAAATCACTCATTTCTTTTGCTGAATGTATCTCAAGCATAGAAGCACCTTTATCTTCATTGTTCTCCAACTCACCACCAACCATAAAAAACCCGCCAAAATACACACCTTTTTTATCTGCTACAAAAAGTGTAATGCTTGCTCGCTCTTGTAATACATACAAGCGCACTTTTTCGGTAAGTCGCCCCTTAATACTCTCATATACAAGCACAAATGGAGAAAAAAGATAATCCAATCCCAAAGCACGAATAAACTTTACGCGATTTTCATCAACAGCCAGCTGTTGGATATAAAAAAGCCAATGATTAGGCATTTCAATAATATGTGAAGTCTTGGCATTAACGCCAAATTTAATCAACTCACCCTTTTTAGAACAATTTGCCAAACCCTGATTATAAGTCTTACTCATTGCGCTCAAATAGGTAAAAGGATATTTTCGTTTATAATCAGCAATCAACTTTGCTGCCTCCATAGGCAGTTCTTTATTTACAATTTTAAATTCCTTACTTACACTGCTTTTAACGTGTCCATTCTTAAGCACAACAATTTTGAGCGAACAAACTTTGGCGTCGAGATTCACGCCGATTAAAACCGTAGAAAAAAAAGGACGAAGCAAAAACTTTAACAACTTACACACCCTCACATATTTACAATTTTTATCAATTTTAGCAAAACTTTGGTGAAGTTTGAATCAATTATAAGCATTTAGAGTTCCTTTTCTAAATGTAAGCGCACTAAATTTTTTGCATCTTGTAAATTCATATTTTTATCAATGACAAAACCATCAAGCATATGATAATCAACCCGCGAAAATGGTTTAGGAATACGAAATTTATCCCAAGTTTTTAACTCCCAATAACGACTATACACTACGCGTATAGGGACAATATACCGCTCAGTTTTTTGACTCATCACCACTATGCCATCAGATATGGAATGATAAGGTCCTTTTGGTCCATCAGGAGACATTCCTATGTCGCACCCTCCTTTAAGCAACTTCAAGGCTTCCATTAATACACGCAAACCACCTTTTGAAGACGAACCGCGTAAAGTTTTTAAACCAAAAAGTGCAATAACACGCACCATAAGTTCAGCATCAAAATGATGAGATTGCACGATATAAAAACCCTTATCACGCTCTTTACTTACAACCTTTTGGAATCTCTTATATAAAAAAGGCAACATAAGAAGTTCTCCGTGCCAAAATGCACCAATAAAATTGTGCTCTTTTGCGTGCTCATTGATGTGAAATCTATGTCGTGTAAGAGCATATAAAATACGCAATGCAGCATACATAATGGGTGGAGCGATTTTAATAAGTATCTGACGTTTTCTCTCACGACTTAGCATAAGGCACCTTCTTGAATGTATATAGGATTTTGAAAATATTCCTTAGAAGCAAGTGCTTCGCTAAGACTTAGTTCATTTATAAATCTCCCCATAAGCCCACCACCTTCATTGTGTGTTATCTCTACTTTTACGATAGAACCAATCTCACATTTTTTATCTAAAATTTTAATCAGCTTATTGCTACTACTACGCCCCTCACTCCAACACTGCCCCTCACCATTGTAGTGATTTTCAATAAGCACATTATGAATGCGTCCAATTTCAAGTTGTGCTTTTTTGCTAAGAATCTCTTTATGAAGATTTTGCAATCGTGCTAAACGCTCTTTTGCCACTTCAGGAGACACAAGCATACTTTTGTCATATTCAAACGCACTTGTATGCGGACGAGGCGAATATACAAAACTATAAAGCGTATCAAACTCTACAAGAGAAAGTACTTCCATCGTGTCTTCAAAGTCTTGCTCGGATTCGGTAGGAAATCCCACAATAATATCTGTGCCAATGCCAACATTAGGGACAAGGGACTTAAGTTTAGCAATTCTGTTAAGATACCATTGCTTATCATAACCTCTTCTCATCATTTTGAGAATCTGGCTTGAACCACTTTGTAATGGAATATGTATGCCTTTGGCAATTACAGGATTACTTGCAAATTCCTCTAAAAATTCATCGTCCATATGCAATGGGTGTGGAGAAGTAAAACGGATTCTGTATAAACCATCAATCTCGCTCAAAGCGCGTAAAAGCTGCGTAAAATTTGTTTTTGGGTGAGAGTGTGAAAATCTCACGCCATAATTATTAACATTTTGCCCTAATAAAAGTAATTCTTTCGCACCACTTGCCACACATTTTTTTGCTTCAGATATAAGCAAATCTTTAGGAACTGAAATCTCTTTACCACGCGTAAAGGGCACAATGCAATAACTACATTTTTTATCACAACCTATGGAGATGTTAAGATGCGCTTTGATACCCATACCTTGTGAAGAGGCAAACACATAAGTGCTATCATCATAATCAATATCTACCTCAACGGCTTTGGGACGCTCAAGCACTTGCGTTATTTTTGATACATTTCTTGCACCTAATACAAAATCTACACTTGGAGCTTTTTTGATAATTTCCTCACCCAAATGACTGGCTGTGCAACCACAAACACCGATTTTTGCCCCTGCTTTTTTTTCTTTGGCAAATGCTCCAATTTCAGAAAAAAGCTTTTTTTCTGGTTTTTCGCGCACAGAGCAAGTATTAATAAGAATCAAATCTGCTTGTTTAATATCATTTGTAAGAGTATAATGTTTTTTATCGCGTAATTCGGCAATCATATGCGCAGAATCGCGCTCATTCATTGCACAACCCAATGTTTGTATAAAAAGTTTCATTGTCTCAAGTGTATAGATTCTATGATTTTAGATAATATGAAGTTCATAGATATAACTTGCTTCATCAAGACCATAGCGCACTTCATTGAGATATGTATTATAGCCTGCTTTTTGGAAAGAAGCACATACTTTTTGCATTTCCTTATGCGAATTTTCTTTATCAAAATAGAAAATATGTTCTCCTTGTGCGCATTTTTTGAGCATATCTTCATAACTTATTTTTGCTACATTGACTTTATTTTTAGCATTCGCTTGAGAGAGCGTGCTTTTAGCAAGTTTAAGTTCCATAATCTCTCCTTAATTTAAAGTATAGAATCTCGCATTATAGCCAAAAAAGGCATATTTGTGAAACTTTAAGCAAAATTTTATTATAATCTATAATTCTTCATTAAGCCATATAGCCTACAAATCCGCAAGCTATGAAGGCATAGTCCCACAATATAGACCTAAGGAGATGGATTTTATGGAAAAGATTTTAGATATTATTGATTTAATTGCTTATGATAAAGGCTTAGAATCGCAAGCTGTGTTAGAAATTGTCAAAGAAGGCTTAATTAAAATTGCTCAAGAAGAGATTAATCCACATTATGATTATTTTGTTGAGCAAGATGCTAAAGAGCGCACACTCAAGCTTTTTTATCGTATGAAAGTATGTGCAGATGAGCAAGATTTAAGCGAGGAGAATCTAGGGACATTCCTCCCTCTTTCTCAAGCAAAAGGACTTGGTGATGTAAGCATAGGTGATGAAGTAGATTGCGAATTGCAATTAGATGCTATGAGTAGAGGGGCTATTAATAAGCTTTTTTTAAATCTTGAATACAATTTGCAACGTTCCATTGAAAATCAAATCTTGCAAAACTTCCGCGCAATGGTGGGTAAAATCGTTAATGGGCAAGTTGTGGGCATAGATGATAGCGGCAATACCTTTATAGAAATTGAAAGTATCCGCGCAATATTGCCACAAAAAAATCGCATTAAGGGCGAAAATTTCAAAGTTGGTGATTGTGTGCGAGCAATTTTAAAATTTGTAGGCATTAATCGTAATGGATTGCAAGTGGAACTTTCCCGCACAACGCCGAAATTTTTAGAAGAACTCCTCGCAATGGAAGTGCCAGAGATAAAAGATAATGAAGTGATTATCCACAAAAGTGCGAGAATACCCGGTGATAGGGCAAAAGTTGCTGTATATTCAAATAGTGCACGTATTGACCCCATTGGGTGCTGCGTAGGCGTTAAAGGTGTAAGAATCAATGCTGTAAGCAAAGAATTAGCAAATGAAAATATTGACTGCGTGGAGTATCATAGCACACTTGAAATTTTTGTCGCTAAGGCTTTGACCCCCGCACAAGTAGTCAGTGTTAAGATTGAAGAGGCACAAGAGGGAGAGCGAAAAAAAGCAATCGTGCAAATAAAAAGTGAGCAAAAAAGTAAAGCTATTGGTAAAAATGGTGTAAATATACGTCTTGCAAGTATGTTATGTGAATGCGATATTGAACTCCAAGAAATTACAGAATCTAAGCCACTTGAAAATGAAAATACCCCAGCTGAAAAAACAGGTATAGACGCGCTTAGCTCCCTCTTTAAGTCTTAATTTAGATGTTGCGCGATACACTCTTGTATTTTTGTCTCCTCTTTTGCCTGTTGCTCACATAAAAGCTTAAGCACTTCACGATAATAATTTCCAGAAAATATTTCTACCTGCAATGGTATTAATCCTTCATTATTGCGCACTGAAGAATCCCCTCCGAGTGCCAAAAGTTGAGCGATGAGATAAGGGTTGCCTTTTTGTGTCAATATATGCAAGGGCGTATCACCATTTTTATTTTTCGCATTCACATCTGCACCAAAATCTTTAAGAATATGAAATACACTTATATTGTCTGCGTAGGTTGCATTATATGCAATATGGTGCATTAGCGTATTACCATTTTCATCTTTAGCATTTAAATCAATATCTTCCCCCTTATCCTTTAAGATGAGAGGCAATAATTCATAGGATACTCTTTCAAATCCTTTATCAGCAGTATTATCTAGTGCAATTTTTCGCACAAGTGTATAAAACTGCTCTGAAGTAATATCCTCTCGGATTGGTTTGTATAAACGCATAAAGATTCTTTGATTTTGTGCCTTATTTGGAAAACTCTTTAAAAAGTAACTCAAAAATTCTTGCACATCTTCAAATGCTACCTTTGCCCCTTTATCAAGGAGATATTGCAAACTCAATTCATTAGAAAATGTCATTCTTAAAGAACTTTGCTCTTGGCGAACATCCTCATAAAAATAACTTCTCATGCCCTCATCATCCATTGGCTCAAATCTTTCCCATGTATAATAAACAAGTGGCTTATTTGCCTCTGTTTGATTTGTAATAAGCACTGACAAAGCATTATAACAACCATAGTTTAAGCTTAGATATGTCATAAAATCCCACGCATTATTAAAATATGATATACCCATATTATTAAAATCATCAAGTTCTCCTAGAGTGTCTGGGTAAAATCTATCATAAGGAAATATAGCGAGAGAAAGCACTCTGAGAGCAAGGAGTTCTCTCACACAAAGGCGAGCCTTATTAGAAGGGAGATTCTGACAACTTTGTAAAGTTTTAAGCCAATCGCGTTGCATTGATAAAAGCATATTTTTAAGCTCTTTTTGCCCTATTGCTTGGAGTTGTGAATTACTTTCAACAAGTGTGGGGATATAATCTTTGACATATTTATAACGTTGTGCCATAAGTGCATCAAGCATAGCAAGCTCTTTGTCTTTGCAAATCATTTGTTCTATGGCATTGTGAGCTTTTGTGCAATCAAAACTTGGTGCTTTTATCGGCTCTATATCATCTTTAAGCGTTAAGTCATCATTGAGTGCATTATCAAAGCACACTTCATCACAATTTGCAAAAACTGCCAACGGGTGCTTTCTAAGCTCATCTTTTGCATTTACCCCCAAAGGCAAAATCCACAAAAAGACAAAAATATACCAAACCCTCATTAATCTATCTCCTCCATAAAATATAGCAAGATTATAAACTATGAAATTTAATGTTAAAATAAAGAATCTTTCCCATTTTAAGTGTTTCTAATGGAGTTTATTTTATAATTTCACTTACTTTTAATAAAATGAATATTACATTCAAAGGGCATACTTATGAGCTTTACACATCTTCATCTTCATACCGAATACTCCTTACTTGATGGCGCAAATAAAATTAAATTCCTAGCTAAACGCATTCGTGAATTAGGTATGGAATCTGTTGCGATTACTGACCACGGCAATATGTTTGGTGCGCTTGATTTTTATGTAAGTATGAAAGAAGAGGGGCTTAATCCCATTATCGGTATGGAAGCCTATCTGCATAATGGCGATACACTCGGTGATAAAACAATCAAGCAGCGATTCCATCTCTGCCTCTTTGCCAAAAATGAAATAGGTTATAAGAATCTAATGTATCTCTCCTCACAATCTTTTATTGAGGGATTTTATTACTATCCTCGTATTAACAAAGCTTTACTAAGAGAGAGGAGCGAAGGGCTTGTTTGCTCTTCAGCCTGCCTACAAGGCGAGATAAATTGGCAACTTAATACCAGCAATCAACGCAATGTGCGATTTGGAGCAAAAGGTTATGAAGTAGCCAAAGAAGTAGCATTAGAATACAAAGATATTTTTGGTGAAGATTTTTACCTTGAGCTTATGCGACACGGCATTAACGACCAACTTTTCATTGATGAGCAGATTCTAAAGCTTGGCAGAGAGCTTGATATTAAAGTGATTGCGACAAATGATACGCATTATTCTTTGCAAGAAGATGCAAGTGCGCAAGAAGTAGCAATGTGTGTGGCAATGGGTAAAACATTTAACGACAAAGATAGACTAAAACATTCAGTTAAAGAATTTTATGTTAAATCCCCGCAGGAGATGCAAAAGCTCTTTTGTGATGTGCCTGAAGTGCTAGAAAATACGCAAGAAATTGCGCAAAAATGCCAACTTCATTTAGATTTGAAAAATATTGAGATTAAAAACAAACATACAGGTGAGATACTATTAAAAAATACTCCAGCAACCCCTCCTACTTTTAAACATACCACAAATTATGCGCTTAAAGAAAATTTGCCACAGATTCTTAATTGCTCTTTAGAATCTATTGATGATGCAGTGTATTTCGCCTTTAAATGTCGTCAAGGGCTAGAGGAGCGACTTAAACATATCCCCACAGAATCTCACCCTATATATAAAAAACGTCTAGAACACGAGATAGAAGTGATTAGTTCAATGAAATTTCCCGGCTATATGCTCATTGTGTGGGATTTTGTCAATTTTGCAAAACAAAATAATATCCCCGTGGGACCCGGACGTGGTTCAGCAGCAGGCAGTCTCGTAGCGTATTCACTTAAGATTACAAATATTGACCCGCTTAAATATGATTTACTTTTTGAACGATTTTTGAATCCCGAGCGGGTAAGTATGCCCGATATTGATATGGATTTTTGCCAACGCAGACGCGGCGAGATGATAGAATATGTAGCAAATACTTATGGCAAGTTTAATGTCGCACAAGTTATTACCTTTGGTTCGCTCCTTGCAAAAGGTGTGATACGAGATGTCGCACGTGTGCTTAATATGCCCTATAATGATGCTGATGCTTTTGCAAAACTTATCCCAGCAGAGCTTGGTATCACCCTTACAAAACACATAGGTAAAGATGGTAAAGAAAAAGATGGTGCGTGGGAAAAAGAGTCGAGGATTAAAGAACTTGTAGAGAAAAGTCCTTTAGCAAAACAAGTATGGGATTATGCCTTGTTGCTTGAAGGATTAAAACGCAATGCCGGCACACACGCTGCAGCTATTGTAATAGATTCCCAAGAAGAACTATGGCACAAAGTCCCTCTTTATACAAATGATAAAATGAATGGTGTCGCTACGCAGTATTCTATGAATTGGCTTGAGCCTGTGGATTTAATTAAATTTGACTTTTTAGGACTTAAAACGCTCACTGTAATTGATGATGCAATTAATCTTATTAAAAAGCGATACGAAAAAGAAATTGACTTTAGCACAATGGAAATGGACGATTACAAAGTCTATGAAACAATCCAAAGCGGAAATACGCTCGGACTATTCCAAATAGAATCTGAAGGTATGCAAGCAATAGCAAAAAGGCTCAAACCAAGCAATTTTGAAGATGTGGTGGCAATGATTTCCCTCTATCGTCCAGGACCTATGGATCTTATTGATGATTTTGTTGCGCGTAAGCACGGATTGGTAAAAATTGAGTATCTCATAGACGCCCTAGAGCCTATTTTAAAACCTACCTATGGTGTTATTGTCTATCAAGAGCAAGTTATGCAAATTGTGCAAACCATTGGTGGATTTTCTCTTGGCGGTGCAGATTTAGTCCGCCGTGCTATGGGGAAAAAGAAGCTTGATGAAATGTTAAGACTAAAAAAAGAATTTGCTGATGGAGCACAAAAGCAAGGCTATAATCGTGCTAAAGCGGAGGATTTATGGGAGATTATCGTAAAATTTGCTGGCTATGGATTCAATAAATCTCACGCCGCAGCCTATGGAATGATCACCTATCAAACTGCATATTTAAAAACTTATTATGAACACGAATTTATGGCAGCTATGCTCACAAGTGAGACAAATAAAATAGAATCTATAGCAAAATACATTGATGAGGTAAAATCTCTTGGTATTGAGATTGTCCCTCCACACGTGAATATTTCTGAAAACAATTTTGGTGTGGGTGAATTTGATGGAGTGAAAAAAATCATTTTTGGACTAAGCGCTATTAAAGGACTAGGCGATGCACCTATTGAAAATATCATAGAAGAGCGTGAAAAAAATGGTGCATACAAGAGTTTGGAAGATTTCGTCGCAAGGGTAGATTTCTCTAAACTTACAAAACGCTCTTTAGAGCCATTGATTAAATCTGGAGGATTAGATAATCTAGGCTACTCGCGTAAAAGTATGCTTGAATATATAGATATACTCTGTGATAAAGGGCGAGAAAAAAGTAAAGCACAAGAAATGATACATAATTCACTCTTTGGTGAAGATGAGGTAGAGATTAATATATACTTACCTATCACTCATAAAGGTGAATATGATATACGCACTTTGCTTGATTATGAGTATGAATGTATGGGAATCTATATATCAGGACATCCTCTTGATGACTTTAAAGACAAACTCAAAAATATCAAAGGTATAATCAAAAGTCTTGAATTAGAGAATCTAGAATTTAATTCTGTATGTATGCTTGTAGGCAAGGTTCTTTCAATCAAGCGAAGAATCAGCAAAAAAAGCAACAAACCTTTTGGGAGTATTGATTTTCTAGATTATGGTGGAAAAATTGAAATAATGGTGTTTGAAAAGCACCTTGAAGCACTTGAAGGATTCAATCTTGATGAGCCTTTGGCACTTAAATGCAAAATAGAAGAGAGAGAAGAAAGATTTAATGTGCGTATTTTAAAGATTCTTAATCTTGAAGAAGCTGCTAAAGAAAAAATAGAGCCCATAATAAAAAATATTGCACAAGAAGATGAAGATACAAAGATTATCCCACTTGATATGAAGCCTAGTGAGATTGATGTTTGCACACCCTTATGCGTGGTTATTGATGCGAGCTGCGTTGAAAATGGCATTTTAGATAAACTTAAGGCTTACTCAAAAGAGCTTAAGGGTGAACGTGAGTTACGAGTGCGTATTAAAAATGATACATTGGGCTATACTTTTATTAGTCACCTCAAAGTTCATTCGCAAATTAAAGAAGCATTTAAAGAATTAGAGTGGCAGGAATAAAAGTATTTGAGATAATAAGCTACAATATGATATTTTTTAATAAAGGAGTTTTTGTGAATCTTAAATATTTTTTCTTATCAGGTATGCTAGGAGCATTGGTAATAGGTTGTGGAAATGCACAAGATATACAAAGAGATATTATGGCTAAATGGACACTCAATACATTAAGTGATGGACATAAAGAGATTAATGTAGGGCTAAGTGAGCATAACGCATTTATCCACTTTGAATCTGATAAAGGCTTTTATGGTAATGCTGGATGCAACAATTTTTTTGGCAATTACCAAATTCAAGCAAATACCCTTATAGTTGGTGGTGCAGGTATGACACGTATGATGTGCGCACCAGAGAGTATGGAAGTTGAAGATGCGCTTATGCGGATTCTTAGTGATGGCAATACCTCTGCTTATATTTCAGGCAATAATCTTATTTTGCAAAAAGGAAATATCAAGGCGGTATTCAGTAGATAGGTTTATTTTATTTTCTCTAAGCTATAATGAAACAAAGCAAAAGGAGGAAATATGCAATCTAACACGTTAACGCCTGATTTTACAGGATTTATTACTGAAGCACAATCACATTTCAAACATAGAATCTACACAGATTATTTGCGGAGATTTGCCTATGGCACAGACGCTTCTTGTTACCGTTATGTCCCACGAGTGATAGTTTGGGCATTTGATGAAAGTGAGATTGTAAAACTTTTTGCTTTGAGCAGAAAATACAATACTCCGCTTACATTTCGCGCAGCGGGAACAAGTTTGAGTGGGCAAGCGTGTAGTGATAGTGTGCTTGTACTTGCAAATGCGAGATGGCAAAATATATCCATACAAGATAATGCTTCAAGTATTGTATGTGATTGTGGCGTAATAGGAAGCGAAGCAAATGAAGCATTAAAGCCATTTGGCAAAAAAATAGGACCAGATCCAGCGACTATTAATAATGCTATGATTGGCGGTATCTTTTCAAATAACTCAAGCGGTATGTGCTGTGGCGTCAAACAAAATAGCTATAATACGATTAAATCTGTGCGGGTAATCCTTCACGATGGCTTTGTGCTAGATACAAGTGCAAGAGCAAATGAAAATGAAAATATACAATCATTTTTAACTCATCATAAAGACAAAGCTAGTGCGCTTTTAGCATTACGTGATGAGATTTTAAAATCTGATGAACTCCCTAAACTTATCCGCCGCAAATTTGCTATCAAAAATACAACAGGTTATAGCATCAACACTTTGCTTGATTTTAGTGATATAAAAGATATTTTAAATCATATTTTTATTGGTGCAGAAGGAACACTAGGCTTTGTTTCTCAAGTAGAATATGAGTGTGTAGATGATTATACTTTTAAAGCGTGTGCTTTACTTTTTTATGAAAATCTCAAACTTGCAGCAAAGGCGGTGCGCATTCTTGCAGAAAATGAAGATATTGTCTCTGCTGCAGAACTAATGGATTATGCATGTTTAAAATCAGCACAACATTTAGGTGATATAGACAAGCGAATCTTAAATGTAAAACAAGGACAATGTGCGCTCCTTGTGCAATTAGAAGATTCTACCCTCAAAGATTTAGAATCTAAAATAAACACGATTTCACAAGCCCTCAAAGTAGCACCTAGTTTGTTTGGCGAAAACTTTAGCACAGATGAAAAACAAATGGCATCGTGGTGGAAGATTCGCAAAGGACTTTTACCACTCTCTGCGTCTTTGCGTCCTAGTGGAAGTATTGTTATTACAGAAGATATTTGTTTTGAAATTGAATCTTTCGCACAAGGCATTGAAGAAATTACACGACTCTTTGCCGAATTTAATTTTGAGGGTATCATTTTTGGACACGCTCTTTCGGGCAATGTGCATTTTATCATCACGCCAAATTTGAATGATAAAGATGAAAGTGCTCGTTTTGGTGCATTTATGGAAGCTATGGTGGATTCTGTCCTTTCACTTGGAGGAAGTACAAAGGCAGAGCACGGCACAGGACGTATGATTGCACCATTTGTAGAGAGAGAATGGGGCAAAAGCGCCTATGCTATCAATCAAAAAATCAAATCAATCTTTGACCCACATAATCTCATTAATCCCGATGTAATCATCACAAATGATGCCCGTATTCACTTAAAAAATCTCAAACACTCAAGTGAGGTGGAGGATTTTATCAATCAATGTATGGAATGTGGATTTTGTGAAAAAGTATGTCCAAGCAAAGAGCTTACATTCACTCCTAGACAACGTATTGCCGTGCGTAAAGAAATAAAAAGGCTTGAAAATCTACAATCCAAAAGCTTAGAAGAGGAGAAATGGCTTAAAGAACTTAAAGAGGGCTATGTTTATTTTGGCATAGATACTTGTGCTATTTGCTCTATGTGCGCAACACTTTGCCCACTAGAAATTGATAGCGCAAAAATTGCTCTCACGCTTAAACCAACTCTCACTTCTAATATTGCACAATTTATTGCTTCAAACTTGGGCAAACATTTTGGTAGCACCCTCGCACTTGCTAAAGGAGGGTTGAAGTTTGTGAATATGAGTTCTCATTTTTTTGGTGCAAATACAATAAGTAAATGGAGCAAAACCACAAAAAATCTCTTAAGAACACCTTATATTCCTACAAGTATGCCACGCGCTAATGAAAAAGTCTATTTTGGAGATTCTATATCAAAAATAGAAAGTGATAAAAAAGTAATATATTTTAGCACCTGCATAAATCGTGTTCTTGCTCCCTCGATTAAAGCATTAGATAAACGTCCTTTGCAAGAAGTCTTTGAATCTTTATGTAAAAAAGCGGGCATAAACATCATTTATCCACATAATATTACAAATCTCTGCTGTGGTAAGGCATTTAAAGATTATCCAAAAACTTCAGAACAAAAGGCACAAGAGCTTTATGAGGCTTTGAAGACGATGAAAGGAAGTGAAGAGACAATAGATATTGTATGCGACCATAGTGCGTGCAGTTATGAGCTTATACAAACAATCAAACATAAGCAAGATTTACAAAATATAAGCGGCATCAAAGTTTTTGATATGCCGGAATACATTGCAAAAGTGGTTTTAGAAAGATTGCGTATTACACCTTTAAATGAGGATATTGCACTCTATGCGATGTGTGCCACTAAAAAAGGTGGGTGGGATAATACACTTGATATTATTGCAAAAGCTTGCACGAATGGAAATATCATTAAACACACCAAAACTCAATGCTGTGGTTTCGCTGGAAATAAAGGCTTTATATGTCCAGAACTTAATGAAAGCGCATTGAGAGAGTTAAGCGAATTTTATGTCCAAAAAAAGCAAGTGGATAAACACTTAAGACGAGGATTTGCGAGCTCTAGCACTTGTGAAATTGGTTTAAATGATAAAACAAATATTATATGGCAGAATTTACTTTATCTTGTTGATGAAGTCAGTGAATCTCTATAAACAATCAAGTTTTATTTTGGTTTGCATAAAGCAAATACAGCCATAATAAAAAGGAGTAATGCTACAACCAAAAAAAGATGAACGATTCCATATCTATGCACAATAGGCTGGGAAAATAATGGCGAGACAAACTGCCCAAAACACGCGGTAGCACTTAAGATTCCAATTGCTTTTGCTATGTGTCCTTTAGGCACTTTACTAAGCAATAAAGATGAATTATTCACAATCATTGCGCCTCCACCAGTGCCCACAAGAAGTAATCCCAATACAACCGCATAAATATTGTGCAATATGAAAATAAGGGCAAATCCGCTCCCCATAAACAAAAATCCAACAACATAAATATCTTTTACGGATAAAAATTGCCGAATTCTTGGATAAAAAAGAGATGATACACCATACGCAAAAGCTGAAGCTGAGATACAAAAGCCAACTATGATTTCACTTTTACCTAAATTTTCTACAATAAAATGTGGAATCTGCGTAGGTGAAGTATAATAGGCAACCATAATAATAAAACCAAAAAAATAACAGGGCAAAATTGATGTGATATGGAAATCTTTATGCGTTTCTTCTAAGATTCTCTTAATCTTACTTGTGCGAGGTTCAAAAAGTGTGCTCGCAACGAATATACTCAAAAAGATACCAAGCCCATATACGAAAAAAGGATAATGCCAATCAAAATGTGCCAAAATACCGCCAATACACATAAAAATTGCACTGCTACACGCTGTTGCAAAACCTTGTATACCCAAAGCCTTTGAACGCTCTTCCCCCACATAATAATCTGCCACTAATGTGCTTGCAGTTGTCATAACAAATGCTGTTGCAATACCAAAAAGTGCACGAGAAAAAAGAATCCAATAGATATTTTCCCATACAGCCCCAAGCATACCACTTATACTCCATAGAATCATAGAACTAATAAGGAACTTTAAACGTCCAAACTTATCAATAAGAATTCCACCTAATGGTGAAAATAACATAATAAAAAGTGCAGGAAGTGTCAAAATAAGCTTTGAAAGCGTTTGTATATGTGGAATATCTGCAAAATGCTTCTCAATAGCAGGTATCGAAGTGGCAATAATCATACTTCCAAACACGGTCATAGAGGTGCTAGAAAAGAGTGCAAACATAAAGCGTGGACGATGAGTTAAAATATAGATTTTTTCTTCAAAACGATTTTTAGGTATTTCTTGCATAATCTCTCCACAAATAACATTTTATTTACTAATATCTATAACTTTTTGAATAAACATATTTTAGCCAAATAAAGAAAATTATTAAGGCACAAGAAGCACATAGCGCTTGGTAATACGCAAAGTATTACTACTAGATGGATGTAAGATGCTACCGTGTATATCAAGCAAAAGCGTGTGAGAATCCAAACTTGTAAGTGCTGTGCGAAAATGATAATCTTGAGGAAAAGAAAATTCTTGTGTGCGACAAGTGGGTATATCTTTCTCTTTGAGGCAGAGGATAACCATATCTTTGAGGCTTCGTGCATAGAGATAAAGTTGAGTTTTGGCGTGAATATGAGCGTGAGTGTGTGAACGATGGTAAGATTGACGAAGATAAAATGTGCAAACAATCCCTACGGAGACGATGATTAATATAGCATATATCATATAGAATCCTTTACGTTTATAAGCAATCTTGGATACCTTTTGTGATGATTGTTTAGACTTTTTCACAACATATTCTCTACAATTTCATCAAGCCACACACCCCCGCTTTCACAATGCTCTTTTAATGATGTCGCAACACAAAGATGTAATTCAATAAAAATGCCTTGAGAAAAAGATAGTGGTTTAATACTAAAAGAAAGCACATCAAAAGCAAGAGGTGCTTTATCAAGCCACAATATATTATCTCGCAGTTCAATAGAGTGCGATTGTATTGGCAAGGCAAGATAAGGGGTATGCTGTGGTGCTTTATCAAGCACAAGAGTTTGTGTGTGAATGCGTGTAATAGTATAGGGAGTGAATATTTCTTTAGGCTGTGTAACAAGATAGAGTTGCTGCTGGAGCTGCCATCCTCTCAAGGTTGTAAAGTATAAAGAAGTATCGTGATGAGATTGTATATTTATAGACACTAGAGGCAGGAGCGTATCTCCTTGCATAGGTGATGGAGCATTTTTGTATCCACCCCCAAGAAGAGATTGCTCATCAATGGCTGCAAACATAAGAGATGAACTTGCTACGCTAAGTGGCACTCCGCCATCTCCAATGAGAGATTCTATAATCGCATATTGTAGTAGATTCTCAATTTTTGCGAGGATTATATGCGCATTTGGGTCATTCAAACTACGAGTATAGGTGAGATTTTTGCTCATATGCAATAGCATAGAACTGCATATTATACCAATCACGCCCAAAATAACAATGCTCACTACTACCTCAAAAAGCGAAAAAGCCCGTTGTGTAGAACGAAAATAATGCAATATTTTGTGCATCAGTGAATAGCTTTGGGCATATAAAATCTTAAAAATTCAAAATTATCAGGAATGCTATAACTATGTTCTAAAAGTTCATAGGTAAGCAGTGGTGTAGAATGCGTATTCAAAGTCACTGATGTTGTCTTAGGTGAAAGAAAAAGCTGCTTGTAAGCAGAATATGTAGAAACTTTGGGAGTTGGTGCAAGCGTATATAAAAACCCAAATGCAAGGATTAGAGCAGTTGCACAAATACAAATACCCATAACTGCATCAAGCAACATAAAAGCTTGATGTGAATTGTAGAGTTGCTTACTCATTTTATTGCTTTAGTGTTGTGTGTCTTTAATAAAGACTTGACATTCAAAATATGCTTTTTGTGTTGGTGTAACATATTTTTCTATTCTACTATAAGATATTTCAAGCACAAATTTCCACCGCCCCAAAGGAAGATTGTTAAGAATCTCACTTTCCCAAAGCGCATCATTATGAGTTCTATCAAGATTTAAAGGTCTTAGCTCGCCTAAATCTTGAATCTTATTTGCTTCGTGCATAGAATCTAAAAAAAGTTGTATTTTATCAATTTTATAATCATCTGGAAGAATCTTGCGCTGAAGGTCTATATGTAGCTTTACCTCATTGGGAGAGATAATGCTTGTTGGTATCTTGGCTTTTATATCAGGACGATTAGCTGGGGTATAATATGGAAAAACAAAGCTGTTATTAGCACATATTCCTTTTTCATCACTTAGCCAAATCTTATAATCATAAATGTTGTGAAAGAGGGTTTGTTCTTTAATTATTTCATTAATATTCTCATCTACAATACGCTTTTTTGCAAAATAGGTATTTTCATCTTGGATAGGGTTTTTCATTGCAATAGTAATAGATACACTTACCATAAATACACCAAAAAGCAGCACACCTATAATAGCGTGGGGCCAATAATTCTTTTCTTTCATTTTTACTCCTTAATGACTATTTCTTGCGTGTGAGATAAATAATGCCAATGATGCCAAACATAATGAGGAGCATAGCATACATACTAAATCGCACAAACTCTCTTCCTCCGCTTTCATCAACAGGCATATTATTTTCAAGCTTTACACTAAAATGTGCTGCAATCATATCTGCAGCTTCAGAATAACCATTAAGCATAATCGCGGAAATAAGCTGTGGTGTAAGGGCTTCATCTTTCTCTTTTGGCAATAATGGCACCATATATTCATAATAAACTTTATCTTCATCAAAATATTCTTTAGGCGTAGAACTTAGAATATCCATTTTTTTATCCTCTCTCATAAAGACAAGAACCGCGTAAGGTTGGGGCAAATCCTTTGTTAAATTTTTTTTATATCTATCACGATAGAGCTTTTTCATATCTTGCTCTACAAAATTATCGCCACCAATCACGCTATGTTTTAGATTCTCTGGGATTTTATCAACAACTGCGATATATAAAGAAAAACCAGTTTTTGAAAAAATCTCATTTGAAAGTGTATCAATAAAGCCAACACTTTTAGGTATGAGGAGGGAATCAGAATTATCAAGGACATAATTTTTAAAAGAATAATCCTCAATTTTTTCATTTGCATCAAGTGTAAAGGCAACCAAGAGACTAATACATATTAGCCTCCCTAGTAGCAAGAGCATTTATTAAACCAAATGCAAAAAGAAATCAGGAATAAAAGGAATGACGATTGTCATAACAATAGTGACGACAAGTAATGTCCCAAGAAGCTTCTCAATAAGTGTAAGTTTCATATCTGCCTCCTATTCTGCACTTATGCGATGTTGCGCATTTTCAATGTCAATTTGCTTAATTGCATCTACTTGTTCAATCTTGTAATAATCTGTTGCCACAGATTTCTGCGTAAGAATAGCGCAAGTGCCCAAACCTGCAACAATGCTAAGCAAAAGCACTACAGCGATAATAAACCCTGTTAAACCATTAAGTCCAAATAAACCATTCATTACAATCTCCTTTATTCAGCTTCAGATGATTCTAAAGAGCGAATATATACATTAAGCGCCTCTTTTTGGCTTGGCGCAAAATTAGCATATTCAAACGAAGGCATAACACCAATTATACCTTTTTTGCCTTTTGCAAGCACTTCTGCTAAAAAGTGCGATGTGCCATATTGGCTAAGATCAGGTGCAAATCCATCTACACCACCTCCATTACCCTTGCCTTCATCTCCGTGACAAGCTGCACAATGTATTGCAAAAAGCTCTTTGCCTTTACTTACCTCAAGCGGATATTTGGTGCTTTTCGTATTTGAAATATCTTGCATAACATAAGCTGCTATTGCTTTTGCTTCGCTATCGCTTACTGCTACAGGCACCATTTCGCCAGCCATATAATCTAAGCCTTTACTTCCTTCTTTAATAACTTTAATAATGCCCTCTTCTTTACCCCATTTTGTAAGGTTTTCTGCCTTACCATTCATACCTTCTGCTGTGATGCCGTGGCATTGAGAACATTGCACTAAAAAAATACTTTGTCCCATACTACCAAGTTCCTCTCCACTTAAATTTTCCCAAGTAGAAGCATATTTTTGATTATAACTTTGGACTTCTTGGTTATATTCTCCAATCTGCGAATAAGCATTAAGTGGATATCCTAAAAAGATATACCAAAAACCCCAAATAAGCACACCTAAAAAGCAGGCAGCCCAACCAACAGGAAGATTATTCGTCTGCTCACCAATACCATCCCAGCTCTCACTTGTCAATTCTCCTTCAGCTTTGCCATCTTTAATCTTTTTAAGATATACCCCTATTATAAAAATAGTAAGTATTAAGATAACAAAAGCACCTAACAAACCTAGTGTTGTTATATTATCTGACCAATTCATCTAGTTCCCCTTTCATTTTTTATTCGTGGTTCAATGGGCTCATCATCAAGATTATCATTAAGAGCAAGATTAGCATATTTTTCATAATCCTTTACACCTTTGGCTTGTGAAGAATATAAATGATAAACATATCCATATAAAAATACTACAAGTAAAAGCGTAACTGCAAGATAAATCTCTTTCTGATAAGCGACAATAAACTCCAAAAATGTAGCATTATTTATCATTGTGCTGCCTGTGATACTTGTGTAGCTGCACGACGTGATTGCCCAAGACTATTCATATAAGCAATAAGTGCCACAATTTGTTTTACTTCTCCTTGTTCAAAGGCATCTTTGACATCTTGACTTATCATTTCATCAACAACCACTTTAGCTTCTTGCATAAAAATTTCTTTTGCTTTAGAAAGTGTAGCCAGGTCATTTTTATCATAAGATTGCGCACCAATTTGCACTCCACCTTCTATATCATAAGGCACACCAAAAACGACTTTTTGTGTATAAGCTTCTGCAAAAGCAGTCTCAAAATCAGCATTTTTTGCATAAAGATGCTCATAAGCTGGCATAATTGAGCCAGGTACACGCGATTTTGGGTCTCTCATATGCCCATCGTGCCAATCTGCTGCTTTACGGCTATCACCTACTCTATGCAAATCAGGACCTGTGCGCTTTGAACCCCACAAGAATGGTCTATCATAGGCATATTCACCACTTAGGCTATAAGCACCATATCGGTCTGTTTCAGCCTTAAATGGACGAATAAGCTGTGAATGGCAATTATAACAACCCTCTGCAATATATACTTGTCTTCCTGCAGTTTCAAGTAAAGAATAAGGCTTTAAGCCCTCAATAGGTTGAGCCTTTTTTGCAAAACCAGGCAAAACTTCTACTAACCCTGCAATAGAAAATACCAATAAAAATGCAACCGTGAAAAAGAATGGATTTCTCTCTAAAAAACTAAACATATTCTCATTCCTCCTTTACGCCGCCATCGGAGTAGCATTTTGGGGTTCTTTTTCAAGCACCCTGCCTGATGAAATTGTCATAAGAATATTATAAATAAACATTATAAAACCTGCCAAATACATCAAACCACCAATTGCACGGATAAGATAATAAGGGAAAAGTGAAACAACTGTATGGATAAAACTATATGTAAGGTTTCCATTATCATCAACATCTCTCCACATCATACCCTGTGTAATACCTGCAATCCACATACTTGAAAAGTAAAGGATAATCCCTGTCGTCATAATCCAGAATTGTGCGTCCATAAGTTTTTTAGAATAAAGCTCACGCTTAAATATGCGAGGCACCATATGGAAGCACGCTGCGATAATCATAAATCCTACCCAACCAAGTGCCGCATCATGAACATGTCCAATAATCCAATCTGTAAAGTGAGCCAAGCCATTGACTGAACGAATAGACTGAATTGGTCCTTCTAGCGTAGTAAGCATATACCAAGTTGAAGCAAGGATGAGGAATTTTATCATTGGAGATTCTTTAATTTGATGCCATTGCCCACGCATTGTTAAAAGCATATTAATAGCTGTCCCCCACGAAGGCAAAATCAAAATAACTGAAAACACAGAACCAAGTGTCTGAATCCAATCAGGTGTGGTTGAGTAAATTAAGTGATGTCCACCTGCCCAAATATAGATAAACATAAGTCCCCAGAATGAGAACAAAGTAAGTTTATATGAGAAGATAGGTTGCCCAGATTCTTTAGGTAAAAAGTAATAGATTAACCCAATAATACCTGAAGTAAAGACGAATGCAACGGCATTATGCCCCCACCACCATTGCACCATCGCATCATTTGTTCCTGCATAAAATGAAATTGAATGTAAGATACTTCCTACACCTGCGATAAAATAAGTTGGAACTGCAAGATTATTAAAGATATAAAGAGCAGAAATTCCTACAAAAGTAGCAATGAAATACCACAATGAAATATAAATTGTCTGCTCACGTCTTACACCCATACTTCCAAAAAGGCTTACACCCCATAATACCCACACAACAACTACAAGAATATCAAGAGGCCAAATAAGTTCAGAATATTCTTTTGATTGTGTTAATCCAGCAAAAAGTGTAATTACTGCAAGAGCCATCAGCACAATATAAATCCAAAAATGTGCTAAACCAACTGCACGTAAAAAGCAGTGCTCTTTGTATGTAATCTTAAGCACTCTTTGTCCTAAGTAATACCACGAAGCCCAAATTCCGCTCAATGTAAAACCATAAATAATACCATTGGTATGAAGTGGTCGAAGCCTACCAAAAGTTCCATATTCTGAAGCTAGATAGTTTAAATCTGGGAATGCCATTTGAAATGCAATAACTACCCCGATGAGTAGTCCTACAAATCCAAAAGCCATCGCAGAGAAAACAAATAACTTAGCAATTGAGTAATCATACTCGAGTGTATTTGTCTGCATTGCAGTCTCCTTGTCCTTTGAAAGTTATTAAAATACAAATTTGATTATAGTGCCTTTGAAGTTATAGCTGCCTTAAAAAGTTAATAAAAAAACAACAAAGCTTTTCTAAAGGGTAAAAAAGTTGTCTATTTTTGCTAAAAAATGAGTGAAAAGATGTTGGTTTCCTTGCTCATTTACCAAATAATCAGCATCTGCATATGCACTTTTACATAACATTTCCCAAGCGCAAAATTCCGCCCACAGCAAGAACCGAAGCTTTGAGGGCACACGATGGGATGCACAAAATATTTTAAATTTTTTTGACATAGGGCTTTGTGTTACTATTTTATACATACTCATAGAATCTTGTGCAATATAGATTCTATGAGTATTGCTTGTAATAATAAAATGAGCAATTTTGCAATTAAATCTGCTTTTGCTTATCTCATCTCTTTGAGCTGCGCTAAGCACATATCCACATTGTTTGGCTACCTTATCGCAAAAAAGCAAAAGTAAATTTTCATCATCTTGCACCTTTGATTTATGAATACTAAAAATTATACAGCATATTTTATGGGTGTGCATTGGAACACTAATATTATGTATTTGTCTTAGAATCTGCATCTTCAAAGATTCTAGCTCTAAAGTATCTGCATAGAGCATATTTTCAAGGCTTTGCCTATCACGTTGGAGATAGGATAAACTGCGTGCAATGCCTGCGCTAAACTCATTCACTAATTTATCGCAAAATTCATATCTAAAATAATTTCGCCTAAATGTCTTATCTTGATTGCTACTATCTTCAAAATACTTTATTCCACGCTCCTTACAGAATCTATACAATTCATTTTTAGGTATAGATTCTAAAGGGCGCACGATTGTATAATTATTTAGAGATTTATCATAGTTATATCGTTCGTCTGCAAAACCTAGCAAATTCCCAAGTCCTGCACCTTTTGTAAGCTGCATAAGTAACCATTCTAAGCGATCATTAAGTTGATGAGCTAGCAAAAGATGTGTGTAGTGGTGTTTAATAATTAAAGACTGAAAAAAATCAAAGCGAAAAGAGCGTGCATTGCTTTCAAAATTTGCATTAAAATGTGGTGCGTGTGCCACAAAACAAAGCTTATTATAAGTAGCGGCAAGCTCTTTAGCATAAGCAACTTCATCATCAGCTTGTAAGCGCGTATGATAATGCACAATGGCAATATCAAAGGGAATCTCACACTCAAGTAAGAGAAAAAAAAGTGCCGTAGAATCTACACCACTAGAGAAACCAAGCAAATTACGTGTTTGTTTAATTGAGGCAAAAGAGGGGGCAAGAATATCTCCAAGATTCGTTGCAAATAAAGTATCAGAAGTATTATATGTCAGCTTATAAGCATCTTTTTTAGCCACACTTTACCTTTGTTTATGAATTAATGTAATAATAACACAATCCAAAACAAGAAATTAAGAACTATGTGAATTTGTATGTGGGCTTATTTTAGAATGTGGATTGCCAATACTACCAACTTGCTTTATCTCGCCATTTGGTAAAATATCATATGCCTGTCCAAAACCCTTTACAAATCGTCCAAATCCTAATTGCAACTCTATAAGATGAAAATCACTCATTTGGCGAATCGTTTTAATACCCCCTGCCCCACCCATTGCAGATTCTAAACTATTAAGTGCTTTCTCAAATTCCTCACTATTTCGTTCTATAAAACGCGCATTTGCACGATATTTTAAACGTTTGCGCAAAATCACAGATTTTGCCTTGCATTCATCTTCTAAAAACATTACTTCAATTTTAGAAGGATTAGCGGTAATGCTATGGAAATGCTCAGCAACTTCGCTAATATAAATATAAGCCCTATTTTCTATCTGCATAAGAGGTGCATAGGAACAAATTGCGTTGCCTTCTTTATCAATACTTGCAATCAAAATAGAACCAAATTCCTTTTTAAATTGAGCAATTTCATCACTTATCATACACATATCAGATGTTTTTGCCCCTTGACATAATGTAATAATTGCATCTTTAAGCGTGTGTTCATCTGCTTTTTTTGGAAACTCTACGCGCAAAGACATATTATCATTATAGATAATATCTAAGCCCTCAAAATCCACATTTACAAGGGAAACATTTTGTATTTTATTATTTTTTAAGGCACTCAAGTCGCCATACTTTTTACATAAAGCAATAAGTTCATTTTTGTGATGTTCATTCATATGTTCAATAATACGATGATTCATAAAATTCTCCTTTGAAGATTTGTATATAAATATTGCACAGAAGCTACCTGTTTTGCTTAAGGTAGCCTATTTATGCAATCAAACAACAAATAAGGAAGGAAAAGATGCTTCTAACCCGCCCAACCCTACCAAAATCACCCAGATTCTCTATATCTCTGATTTTTGTTAGAAAGCATATTTTAAAAACAAGTCTTATTTTAATATAAAAAATCTTAAATATAAATTAATAATTATTATTAATTTATAAAATGATTATTAAATACTTAAATCAAAACTTTGAGTAACTTTCCACAATGTCAATATAATAGACAATGCATAAATACCAATAAGTGCATAACGATGGTTACTCAATGTAACCTTGTTCATAAGATAAATGCCACAAGCTACACCAAACATTGATGAAAGTCCAACAATTAAGCCTGATTGAAAATCAATTAAATCGTGGGCAGCAAGTGAAATACTCCCTGATACAGAAGCAAAAATAATGAAAAAAAGTGAAATAGGCACTACTTTTTTAGAATCAAATCCGAGATAATATGCAAGGATAGGCGCAAGGATAAGCCCTCCGCCCACACCCAAACTCACAGCAAAAATCCCGGTGAGAAAACCAGCAATAATCATAAGAACTTTTTGTTTAAATGGGTTTGTAATAGGTGGTGTAGGATTAGCAGTAGTCTTTACATCAAAAGCATATTTGTAAAAACTTATACAAGAAAGAAGCAAAAAAAGTAAAAGAAGGATTTGAGAGGAAAGTGTATCAACAATTACCCCGCTAAAAGCCGCTCCTATAAGACCTCCTAAGCCCACAAATACACCATCGTGAATATTAAGCTTTTTTTGGAAAATATTAATGAGTGAGCCAAATGCAGAGGAAAATATCATTTGCATTATTGAAATACCAATGGCATATTCCATTTGCATACCAAGCAAAAGCAAACAAGGGACGATAATCACCCCCCCACCTATGCCAAAAAATCCAGCAGCCACACCACTTACACAACCAAGAATGATCAAAATCTCTATACTCATTTTTATCCTTACTTGTTTATTTGGGCGATTGTAATACAAAAGAGTAAGATTATTTAAAATAATACCTCCAACTCTACTCAAGCCTTAAACATACAATTTCACTTGGTGCTAGAAAACGAATAGCAGGTCCCCAAAATCCTACTCCACTACTTACATAAAGCTGTGTTTTCTTAGGTAAAAATGCACTATCTGCAAAAACTTTGCGTTGTGGTAATTCATATAATCCATACACATAATGCTGGTCTAGCCATACAAAAAATGACAATGGAAATACTTGTCCTGCGTGTGTATGCCCACATAACACTACATCAAAATCGCTTACATCATTTGAACATACAAATTTAGGCTGATGTGCAAGGAGAATGCTTGGTTTATGCGGATTTATACCTTTTTTTGCAGATTCTAAATCTGGTTTTAAATGATTAAAACGCAATCCTGCCAAATCACTTACTCCAGCGAGATTTAAATCTTCTAACTCAATATTTTTATTATGCAAAATTGTAAGATTCAATGTATGCAAATATGCCAAAATATCATCTATGCCGTGATAATATTCGTGATTGCCTGCAACATAATATACGCCCTCTTTGCTCTGCAAATTTTTGAGTGGGTTTAAATCTGCTTTAACCTCTCCTATCTTATTATCCACCAAATCACCCACAATCACTACAATATCAGCATTAAGTGCATTAATTTTTTCTACAACTTTTAAGAGAAATGCTCCACCTAAAGCTTTCCCTATATGCACATCAGTAATCATTGCAATAGTCTTTTTATTGCGCAAATTTGGGACTTTAATATATACTTCTTTAATAGGCGGGGGCAAAAGAGCATTTGTAAAACTTCTAACGCTAAAAATTACAAATAAAGCTGCTATACTTAAATCAAAAAGCATTTTTAAAAAGATGCGGCGCGATGATGAATAAGGGGATTCAATAGATGGGGCTATGATTGGTGTATTTGTATTGACTTTTTGATATGAGTTTTCAAAGCATTGTTGAGAATCTAAAAATGAAAGTGGTATTTTATTTGCCAAAATACGTTTTAAAAATCGCAGAGCTATTCTTAATACATCTACACACAAAACTGCCATAAAAAAACAATAAGTAAAAACTATGCACGAACTAACTATAATGTATGGCGTAAGTGTAAAAGTCGAATCTCTTATAATAAATAAAGAGATTTCTCCGATTCCTAATGCCACAAGCAAGGCAATCCCTATTTTTTGTCGTTCAAATACAACACTATGACACATAAATCGTTTGTATATATACAATTTCATTAGACTTAAAACAACAAAAATAACCCCCACAAATATAAGAATCTTTATCACTCTATCAACCTTTATTGTCCCACTCACAACCTTAAGTTCAATTATTAAAAAATAATAAGCTAAGTATTACATTTTGATACTTTCATTGTATATAATTAAGTCTAACAATCTTTAAATCTATGTGCGAGGTGTGCTATCGATCCATATTTTATTATTTTATGCGTATTAGCTATGGCTGTTATTTCAGGCATTATCCTTAGTCGGCTTAAAATTCCAACAATCATTGGATACATCATCACAGGTGTTCTTAGTGCATACATTTTTGGATTCGCGTTAGAAGATTCTGAAAGTCTTAATAGTATTGCCGAACTTGGTATTGTATTTTTGATGTTTATGATTGGGTTAGATTTTAGCTTCAAAAGTATCACGGCAATGAAACAAGAGGTGCTAGTATTTGGCGGAATGCAAATAGGAATTTCAATCGCTTTTTTCTTTGTTGTATGCTTTTACTTTCTAGGGTTTAACTTTGCTACTTCTATCATTATAGCAAGCGCAGTAAGTCTCTCTTCAACAGCAATCGTGCTTAAATTTCTTAATGAAAGTAATCAAACCAAAACACCTTATGGCACAGCCTCAATAGGAATCTTGATTTTTCAAGACATTGCAGTTATCCCTATTTTACTAATGATTAAACTCTTAAGCGATAAGGATTCTCATTTATGGGCACTTATACTGACTACATTTCTTTCTGCTATTATTCTTCTCATTGTCCTTGTATTGCCTGGGCGAATCGTAGCAAAGGTATTTCTACGTTTTTCTGCAAATATGAAAACTGATGAGATCTTCGTTGGAGCAGTATTTCTTATAGTATTAGGTGCAGCATATATAAGCAAATCTTTTGGCTTCTCTCTTACTCTTGGAGCGTTTTTGGCAGGTATGATTATCTCGAATACACCTTATAAATATCAAGTTTCTTCAGTTTTAGTGCATTTTCGCGACATACTTTTGGGCATATTTTTTATCACTGTGGGAATGCAAGTTGATGTGATATTTTTACTTGAACACTTTGTAATTATCGTGATTCTAGTCGCATTAATGATGGGAGCAAAAACACTTCTTATGTATCTTTTTCTGCTCTTTTTTAAAGGACAAAGGATTGGTATGCGCATTGCCCTCTCACTCGCACAAATTGGGGAATTTTCATTCGCAATTTTCCTCCTTGCAAGTCAGCATAAAATCCTTAATCTCACCCTTGATGGTGGAATTTTAAAAGCCATTTTTGGCGAAGCGATTTTTGCAAATATCACACCTGAAGAAATTTATCAATTCCTCACTTTAATGGTAATTTTTTCTATGATTGCCACACCCTTTATCCTTGATAGGCTTGATAAAGTAACTGATTTTTTCTTACGTTATATGCACCCATTACATATATTTCAAACAACAAAAAATAATGACGAAGAAGAAACACTACAAGAGTCACACCATAAGGAAGCAGGACTTGAAGGACATATTATTGTATGTGGATATGGAGAGCTTGGACGCAAGATTCTAGAATATTTCAAAGGTTGTGATGTGCGCTATATTGCCGTAGATAAGGATTATAATAAAGTAGAAAGAGGCATTAAAAATGATGATAATGTGATTTATGGAAATATTACTCGTAGGCGCATACTTGAACAATTGGGTATAGAGCAATGTGCAGCTGTTATTATAGCAATAGATTCTATTGAAGTGGTCCAACACGTTTATCAAGAGATTCTCTCTATTGCGCCTTTGTGTAAGATTATCCTTAAAACTAAAAATTCTGCTTTTGAATCTCAAATGAAAACCCAAGGCATATATGGTATAGTGCACGAAAGACGCGAATTAGCAAAAATTTTAAGCGATTTGGCTTTGCAAGCCACAAATGAGTACTTACGAGATTAAGTCTGACTAAAGTTTCTCCCACGCAATGGGTTCTTTAGCGTGCTCTTGAAGATAAATATTAGCCTGAAGAAATACATTGCTCCCTACAAAGCCACGTGCTAAAGGACTAGGGTGAGGTGCAGTGATAATTTTATGTTTAGAGGCATCAATAAGTGGTGCTTTTTTCTTTGCATAATTACCCCATAGCATAAACACCAAATGTTCTTTGTGCGCCGATAATGCCCTTATCACACCATCGCTAAAATATTCCCACCCAAAATGCTTATGTGAAGCAGGTGCATTTGCCCGAACGCTCAAAATTGCATTGAGTAATAAAACACCTTGCCTTGCCCAACCACTCAAGTCTCCGTGTGTCGGTGGTGTGATATGTAGGCTCTGAGAAAGTTCTGCATAAATATTTTTCAAAGAAGGTGGGATAGGCATACCCCGAGGCACACTAAAACTTAAGCCCATTGCTTGAGGAGTTTCTACGCCTTCAATAATGCCACTGCCGTGGTAAGGGTCTTGTCCAAGTATTACAACCTTAAGAGAAGAAAGAGGTGTAAGGTTAAAAGCAGCAAAAATCTGATGGGGTTTTGGATATATCATTTCTTTGTTTTGAAGTGCATTCAAATAATGCGTTTTAATATCTGCAAAATAAGGGCTTAAAAACTCGCTAGCAAGGAGTTGCTTCCAATCATCTGGAATTTTTATTTTGTCAAGATTAATTGTCATTCAATGATTTTGGGGACGATAAAAAAGTTATCTTGTGCATTTGGAGCGTGAGTAAGCACATCTTGTGCAATATGAGAATCTTGTGGCTCATCTGCCCTTAATGGATTCTTAAGCGAATCCTCAAAGCATTCTTGTGGCACCTCAACAGCAGCAATATTCTCTACAAATCCAAGAATCTCGCTTAATTGTGTCTGCATATCATCACGCTTATTCTCATCAATATGGAGCATAGATAGTCGTTCAAGCTTGCTTAAAAGCGCATCATCAATACGCATTTTCTCTCCTTGATTAAATCTTAAATATACATTATAACATAAATTCGTAGGCTTTCTATAAAATCTCATTCATAAACGATGCAATACGTTGTATCTCTAAATTGCCTTTGTTATATTTTTGTTTGCAAAAAAGCTCAAATGAAAGAGCCGCTTGATTTATAAGCATTTCTTTTCCATCACTACAACTAAGATGGAATGATTGAGCTAAAGCAAGAAAAGGTGTGCATTTCCCATAAATAAGGTCAAATGCATATTTACCACAAGAGCAGAGTTCTTTAAGTTGTGATTCATCACAAGGCAATAGATTATCATTAAGCCCTGCACTTGTAGTATTAATAAGAATATCATAACTACAAGTGGGTTTAAATTCACTGTTTACATAGCATTCAAAACCTTTATGAACAAAAAAGCTAAGATTTTGCACGGAGCGATTAATAAGCGTTGTTGGAATATTATGAGATTGAAGTATCATCGCTACTGCCTTGGCTGAACCACCTGCGCCAATGATAAGGGCATTTTTAATCTTATATTCTTTAATGCACTCATAGAATCCTTGCGCATCTGTATTATAACCAACAAGATGATTTTTGTCCTCAAGCACCCAAGTATTACAAGCGCCAATATTTTGGGCTACTCCGCGCACCTCATCACATTGATTAAAAGCTTCTTCTTTAAAGGGTAAAGTAATATTTGCTCCACTTAAGCCATTTGAAAGAAAATTTTGGCGAAGGTTTGCACCTTTATCAAGCAAAATACGACTATAATAGCCACTTAAGCCAAGTTTTGTAAAGGCGTAATTATGCAAAAAAGGGGATTTAGAATGCGTGATAGGATTGCCATAAACAGCAAAAAAACCAAGCATAGCTAGTTTGCACCTTCTTTAACAATATAATGAGACGAAACATAACCATATTGCCCATTTGAAAGCAAAATCTTTGCCCATTCTTCTTGAATTTCAAGCACGAAAGTATGGTTATTATAGTTTAAATGCCCAATAACTGCTGCTTGTAAATCCGGAGCAGCACGAACTTTAAGCACATCTGCCAAAACAATATATGCTTCTCCTTTGGACTGCTTGAAAGATTCACCAAGCAAACGAGATGCAATATAACCCTCTATACCACGAGCATTTTTTACTTTACTCCACCCATTTTGTGTATCAAGTATGTCTAATACTTCTCCTACATCTACATAAGAAATAACTGCAGATTCTAAGGAAGGTGCTTTGCGGATATTAGAGCGATACTTAGCATAACGATGTGTTTGCACATTGGATTCAGGAGGAAGAGCAGATACTTGTGGATCTTCCAAAGTTACTATTTGTGTATTATTTGTTGGTGATTCTATGGGAGATTCGTTATCAATTAATAGATTTTCAGGCTCGCGAATATTTTGTGCGAGCGAATCTGTATTTTGCAAAATAGGTTGCTCTTCTCCTTCTTCATTGCTAAGAGTATTTGATGTTGAATCTGCTATTTGGGGAGATTCTTTATTTAAAGATGTCTCTTGTGTTGGTGTGCTTGATACACTATCTTTAATAGTTATAAAGTTTTTTTGGGTCATAAGCACAACAATTCCAGCATATACCCCCAACCCAAATAAAATAATTAAAAAAGGAAGCGAATAAAGTTTAAAAAAAGTCCGTGCATTCAACATATATCCTTTGTAATTTTAATTAAAATATATACCCTCATCGCCACATACCTCACCAATGATATACCCGTGAAAAGTATGATTAAGGCGCAGTATTTCATCTACTTTGGTCTTATCTACAGCAAGAATCATACCAACTCCCATATTAAAGGTGCGATACATTTCATTTTTTTCCACATATCGTCCAATAAGTGTAAAAATCGGTGGAACTTGGAGCGAATCTGAGCGTATTTTTGCCCCTAATTGAGGAGGCAATATACGAGGTAGATTCTCTATAATACCTCCACCTGTAATATGCGCTAATCCGTGCAGATATGGGCGCAATGGAGAAGCATATATATGCCTAAAAAGCGGTGTATAAATTCGTGTAGGTGTAAGAAGCGTATCAATAATCATTTGTCCCTCAAAATCCTGCTCAAAAGACATTTTAAGCTTTTCAAAAAGCACTTTGCGCACAAGCGAGTAACCATTACTATGAATTCCGCTGCTTGGCAAAGCAATAAGAACATCACCTACTTGAACACGCTGTATTTCTACCTCATCTCTCTCAGCAATACCTACTGCAAATCCTGCCAAATCAAAATCATCTTTTGCATACATACTCGGCATTTCTGCACTTTCTCCACCAATAAGAGCACATTGAGCTTGTTTGCAGCCCTCTACTATGCCACTAATTACTTTTAGGGCAATATCTTTATCAAGCTTTCCAGTAGCATAATAATCAAGAAAAAACAAAGGCAGAGCAAAGTTGCAAATCAAATCATTCACACACATTGCCACCAAATCAACACCTATATTATCAAACTTTTGCGCATCAATCGCAAGGCGCAATTTTGTTCCTACGCCATCAGTTGCACCTAAAATCACGGGATTTTTATATCCACTTGGTAGCGCGTATGCCCCAGCAAAGGAGCCTATTCCACCTATTACATTTTTATCAAATGTAGATTTTACAAGAGGCTTTAAGCCTTCTACAAGGGCATTCCCCTCATCAATATTCACTCCAGAATCTTTATAGCTTATCATTTAAAGTCCCTTTTTAGCTCATATCCATAAATAGCGGATTCTAACATAAAAAAATGATTTTAGAAAAGACTTATAAATTACTCCCTATAAAATGCCGGTTTAATTCTCTGCAACACTCTAATACGCTAAAACTACCGCTTGCTGGATCAAGCACCACTTCGCCTACTTTGGTGCAAGATTCTATAAGCGCACTTTGCAAACCCTTTGGCTTTGTATGAGGATGAATTTTTATAGAATCTGATGGGATTTTTTCACTCCATATATCACGGATATTTTTTCTCTCCCAAGTGCCTTTCGCTTTGAGCGGTTTTTTTTGCAAAATGAGCAAATATTCACTTTGTCGCCTAGTGCGATAGCCCATACCCATTTTTTGTTTATCCCAAGTAATCAAATCTACAATTTGCAAATTTGTATTTTTAAGCCATTGATGAATCCCCTCACATAAATGAAACTTATCAATCCACAGCATTAAATATTTACTTAATTTAAGCACACGAGCAATCTCTTGTAAAAAATGTATAATATTTTCCTCGCTCATTTGCATTAGATTTGCTCTACCTCTTTGCCGCTCACCTTCATTGCCATATTTCATTTTATCTAATACTCCGCGATATTGCGGGTCAAAAAAACATAAATCAATACTTTGGGATTCTATCATAGACAAAAGCTCTAAGCCATCAATTTTTAAACGCGTATTAAAAAGCTTTTTTTCGCGAAATTTGCTTTTAATAATATCTTGCAAATCTTTACTCATCATTTATCCTTAAGAATTGCTTTAATTTTTTCTGAACATAATTGTAGTGTTAATTAAAAATTTGTGGAATCTTTTCCTCGTCTAAAAGCAATACAAAACAAGTAATCTCAAATATGCTCCGTCTTTTCCTCGCATTAATTGGCTAATCCTATTCTATTTTAGAGGCTACAAATTTTATCTTAGAATCTTTAATATGGCACTGCACTCATAAACTTTAGACTTTTACATTAATCTAATTACTCGTGCGATAGCGGAATTGCCCCTTTTTAAATACAAGCTCTGCCCCACCAATACCAAAAAGCCATTTATTTTCAATAAAATTCTTCAAAAATGCAGCAACTTCGCCACTAATGCTCTTTTTATAAATAATGCCCACTCCATCAGTATGCCCAATAGAACACACCGTGCCACGATGTTTAAATGCAAATACTTTTTTTTGGGGTTTATTATTGAGGATTTTTATAAGGCTTTTGCCCACATAATCTCCCATTTGAGCTGCAAGCTGTGCTGTTGGAGCGTGAATAGCATCACGTGAAGCAGAGATTGCACAATCACCTACTACATAAATATTCTCATATTGTGGGCATCGTAAATAAGGATCAACTTTAATGCGCCCTTTTGTAGTCTCAAAACAAGAACGTTCTAGGCTATCATTGCCTTTAACACCTGCACTCCATAAAATCGTATTGCCCTTAATATGCTTTATCTCTCCATTATGCTTGATCATCACGCCATCACTGCGGCATTCTTGCACATCGCCTCCACAAATCACTTCCACACCAAAAGCTTCAAGCTTCTTTTGAGCCAATGCACTTCCTTTTTTGCTAAACATAGGCAGGATTCTATCACTTCTACCGATACAAGTAACTTTAGGCACATCGCGTGGAATCCCACCAATAAGACAAAGGTCATCAAGCCTAGAACCAAGTTCAGCCGCAAATTCAATACCTGTAAAACCTGTGCCACATACGATAACACTTAAATCATCAGCATTTTTAGTATGGCAATATTCTTTGAATCTATACTCAATAAGCTTATCAAGTTTGAGTGCAGCATTGAGTGAGGAAAGTTTGTGGGCATACTCCTCTACACCCTTAATTCCAAAATCATCGGGCTTAAATCCAAGTGCGATGACTAAATAATCATATTCATATGCTCCGCCATTACCAATAACTCGCTTAGATTCTGGTTCAAATGATAAAATCTTATCTTTGATAAAATGCACTTTTTGCAAATCAAGAATCTTGCGAAAATAAACTCGCGACTTACGCGCACTTAGTGTGCCGATAGCAACCTTGTGTAAAAGTGTCGTTTGATAGTGGTAATCGTGCTTACTAATAAGTGTAACATCTGCATCAACTTTGAGCTGCTCTTGAAGCGTAATGGCTGTGCGTAAGCCCCCATACCCCCCGCCAACAATTAGAATCTTGGGTTTCATAGCCATACCTTAAAATGTAAAATTTTGTGTAAAGTATTGTATCACACTTCTTAATAAAAATTACTTATTTGTAAGGCAAACAAGTAAAATATTAGTTTATTTTTTGATATTTTTACTCATTTTTAAATATTAAGCTATAATTTATATTATGAAAATGTTACAACCACACGATAAAGCTATTCATATAGCACAAACTTGGCGAGAAAATATTCTTAATTGGTATAAAAAACACGGCAGAGTATATCTTCCGTGGCGAAATTTAAGTGAAAAAAATGCTCCATATGGAGTGTATGTAAGTGAGATTATGCTACAACAAACGCAAGTCAAAAGAGTATTAGAGCATTACTATATGCCTTTTATGACAGCATTTCCTACGCTTACTTCTCTTGCAAATGCACAAGAAGAATCTCTACTTAAACTTTGGGAAGGATTAGGTTACTATACACGGGTAAGAAATATGCAAAAAAGTGCTCGCATTTGTTGTCAAAGATTCAATAATACTCTACCACATACTTATGCAGAACTCATAAGCCTACCAGGCATAGGCGCATATAGTGCTGGAGCAATTTTATGCTTTGGGTTAAGGCAAAATGTAGCATTTGTTGATGGGAACATTCGGCGTGTATTTTGTCGTATTTTTGCGCTCTCCTCACCTACACAAAAATCATTAGAGGAACTTGCTTGGATACTTTTAGAGCCAAAATATAGCTTTGATTACAATCAAGCACTACTTGATATAGGCGCAATGATTTGCACACCCAAATCGCCCTCTTGCCTTATTTGCCCATTGCAACAATTATGTGAAGGGCAAATCACTCCAGAACTTTATCCTACGCCCAAAAAATCACAGCTCCAGCCTTTGCATCTCCACCTTGCTCTTTGCATCTCCCAAAATATAAACAACAAGACTGAAATTGGACTATTGCGTTCCACACAGAATCTTTATCGAGGACTTTATAATCTTCCTCGTCTCTCCGAAGAGGAAGCCAAAACTTATGGCACAAAATGCGGTGAATACAAACATCACTATACAAAATACGCCATCACTGCTACAATCTACCATATATCTTTTGAAGATTTGATACATATTTCCACATATCAAAAAAAAGAAGAGATTACCTTTTTCACATTGCAAGACTTACAAAATAAGCCTCTTTCTTCATTGTGTAAAAAGGCACTTGTATGTGCACAAATACATTAATATTCATCGCTAGAAATTAAGAAAAGAAGTTGCGCATCTTTAGAATACTCAACTTCTTTATTAGGATTGTAACTCAATGCCAAATTAAATCACACCTTGGTCTATCATTGCTCCAGCAACCTTGCGGAATCCTGCAATATTTGCACCAAGCACTAAGTTTGTAGGCTCACCAAATTCTTTTGCAGTTTCACTTGCATTTGCATAAATGCTTTCCATAATAGTATGTAAGCGTTTATCCACAACTTCAAAAGTCCACGGATTCATACTTGCATTTTGTGCCATTTCCAAACCACTGACTGCTACACCACCTGCATTTGCAGCCTTACCTGGTCCATAGCAGATTTTTGCATCAAGAAATTGATGAACAGCTTCAATGGTTGAAGGCATATTTGCCCCTTCACTGACACATTTGCAACCATTCGCAAGAAGTGTTTTAGCATCATTCCCATTGAGTTCATTTTGTGTTGCACTTGGGAATGCCGCAAAACAAGGGATAGCCCATACAGGATTGCTATCTTTTGGATAATCAGCCACTTTTGTATAAACCGCTTGAGGTCTTGCTTTTGCATATTCTGCAAGTGTTAAACGTTTGATTTCTTTGACTTCTTTGAGTAATGCTAAATCAATACCCTCTTTATCATAAATCATACCTTGAGAATCACTTGCAGTAACAGGAATTGCCCCAAGCTGAAGGAGTTTTTCAATCGTATAAATAGCAACATTACCCGCACCTGAAACGCTACAAACTTTGCCCTCTAAACTTTCACCTCTATCTTTAAGCATTTCTTGAGCAAAATATACACAACCATAACCTGTTGCTTCCGTGCGCACAAGACTTCCGCCCCAAGGAATTGCCTTACCTGTAAAGACACCTTCAAAGCAGTTTGTTAATTTACGATATTGTCCAAAAAGATAGCCTATTTCTCTACCACCTACGCCAATATCTCCTGCTGGAACATCAGTGGTTGCACCGATATGACGATAAAGCTCATTCATAAAAGCTTGACAAAATCGCATTATCTCGCCTTCACTCTTTCCTTTTGGGTCAAAATCACTTCCGCCCTTACCACCTCCCATAGCGAGAGTTGTAAGAGAGTTTTTTAGAATCTGCTCAAATCCTAAAAATTTAATTACACCTTCATTTACACTTGGGTGAAAACGCAAACCACCTTTATATGGTCCAATAGCAGCATTAAATTCAATACGATAAGCTCGGTTTGTTTGGATTTTACCATTATCATCAGTCCAACTTACACGAAAATGGATTTCTCTATCTGGTATTGTGAGACGCTCAAGTATCGCATAAGTTTCATATTTCTTATCCTTTTGAAGAGCCGGTTCTAGAGATTCAAAAACTTCCGCCACAGCTTGATGAAAAAGCGTTTGTGAAGGATATTGTTCCTTAAGTTTGTTAAGAACATTACTTGCGTATGACATAATGGTGCCTCCTTTTTTGGATATTTTAATTTTAAGATGTGCGTTAAACGCATTGCAATTATAAGCCAATTAAACTTGAATATTCTTAATTAAGTTTAATTAAAGTTAAAACTTACAATCCGAGTCCCAAAATTTCCCATAATTCATCAATTTCTGGATTCTCAAGCAAAATTGTGCTCTGTTTTTGCAAAAAATACAAAATTTGCTCTGCGCAAAATGTTTTGCCACCTATACAAGATTGATGTGCAAAAAGAAATGCTCTCCCTAAAGCAATATCTTTTGTAAGTGATTCTTGACATACAAAGCATACTCGCGTATGTTGTATATCTTGATGTGCCCTGCCTTCAAAATAAAGCAGTTTAGCATACATTTCAAGGACTACGCGTTTAGGATTCTGAAAATGAATCTTTTGTGCACCTTCTTCAAGAAGTTGAAAATAAAACTCATCAATATCATAGACATCAAATAAATGCCTATGTAAAAGCTTAATGAAATGTTGCCATATATAATATCGTTCATTTTCAAGCTCCCACTTGTATGCTAGATGCAGGATATGTTTAAGCTTTGGTAAAAAACCTATTTGGCTTTCTTCTTCAAAATCAATTTTGCGCCCTAGATTAATAATACTATGGCGCACACCATAGAATCTATAAAGCGTTTTTATATGCGCGGGAGTGAGAATCTTCACAATCATATCTTCTGTGCGCATTTTTTGCATATCTAAAATATAGCCTTGCACTTCTATCCTTAATTTAAGAAAATTCAGAGCATAATTCTAACCTAAATTCATAAGTGATGAGGTAAGTATTGAGCGAGTTTTTGCACAAGGCAATTTTAGCCACACATAAAATCATTCTTGCTTTACAAGAGAAAAATCAAGCACTCTATGTTACACATAATTTTGGTGCTGGAGGCGATAAAAGCATTGGTGCCGATTTACTCAGTGAAAAGATTTACACAGAACATCTCATCTCTTTAGCGAATATAGACTCTGAAGAAAGCGGTTTTATTAATGGTGCAGGAAATGATTGCATCGTGCTTGACCCACTTGATGGGAGCGATAATTTCCTCTCACATATTCCTTATTATGGTTCATCTCTCGCCTTATGCGATGCAAATGTCAAGGTTAAAGAAGCAGTGATATTTAACTTTTGTACCAAAGAAGGCTTTGCTCACCTTGGAGATAAACCCTTCAGATTCTATATAGAATCCTATATGCACCAAGGAGAACTTAGTTTTATGCCACTCGTTTCTACACCTTTAGGAAAATGTGGCATTTTTGAAAAAGCTTACTGCAATCCTAGCTTTGCCACATTGCTTTATGAAAATCATTTAAAATTCCGCTCTTTAGGAGCAAGTGCACTTTCTATGGCAAAATCTTATGAGGCAAATTTTATGCTTTTTCTTGGCAATATTCGCAAGTTCGATAGTAAAGCTGGATTGTTTTTGTGTGATAAATTACACCATTTACGCACAAACAATTTTACACTTATAAGTAAAGATAAACATATTTTTGATATTATTCACAAATTTTTAATAACTCATAAAGGATAAAAATGGGCTTGAGTGATTTATTTAAAGCAAAAAAAGAAGAAAATAAAGAGACGGGAACAAAAATTGATGCCCCTAATCATTGGCTAAAATGTCCTAGCTGTAATGCAATGATGTATTATAAAGAAGTATTTTCACAATCTCATATCTGTCCTAAATGCAACTATCATTTCAGAATCTCCGCACAAGAACGTATAGAAATGCTTTGTGATAAGGATACTTTCATTGAAATTGATAAAGATTTGCGCCCTATTGACCCACTTGAATTTGTGGATAAAAAAAGCTACAAAAAGCGTATTCAAGAAAGTGAGGAAAAGACAGGTCGGGCAAGTTCGGTAATTGCAGGAGAAGCACTTGTTGGAGGAATAGAAATGCAACTTGTGCTTTTTGATTTTGCCTTTATGGGTGGTTCTTTAGGCTCTGTGGAAGGTGAAAAAATTGTGCGAGCCATTGATAGGGCAGTTGCTAAAAAGCAAACACTTGTGATTCTCTCTACAAGTGGTGGAGCGCGTATGCAAGAATCTACTTTTTCTCTTATGCAAATGGCAAAAACCTCTGCTGCGCTAAATAAGCTCTCTGAAGCAAAACTACCTTTTATTTCCGTGCTACTTGACCCAACATTTGGTGGAGTAAGCGCATCATTTGCATTCTTAGGAGATATTATTATTGCAGAGCCGGGTGCAATCATCGGATTTGCAGGACCCCGCGTGATTAAACAAACTATTGGTGCAGATTTGCCAGAGGGATTTCAAACAGCGGAGTTTTTGCTTGAACACGGACTTATTGATATGGTGGTGCATCGTAAAGATTTAAAACAAACTTTAAGTGATATAAGCAAAATGCTTAATCCAAATTATGCAAATCAACATCTATTCTATAGCTAAAAAAGATGCAAAATATCAGGCATTACTAGAGGAGCTATGTATGCAATGTAAGCAATTTGGTGTAGAAATAAAAATTTTAAATTTACTTCCTCAAGCTGTGCTTAAAGCTCAAAAAATCTCAAGTGCAAAAGCGCAGCAATCTTACACACAAACTTTTCTCCCCTATATTGCGCTTCCTACTGCGTTAAATCTTATTTTACACCCAACAGGACACAATTATGATTCTCAAAGTTTTGCTAAACTCATAGAATCTCAACATATTGTCCAATTTTTTATTGGTGGAGCTTTTGGCTTTGAAGAATCATTCGTGCGATTAGGTAAAAGCGTGAGTTTAAGCGCAATGACTTTTAACCACAAAATCGCTAAACTTGTGCTATGTGAACAAATCTATCGGGCATTAAGTATTTTGCATTCTCACCCATACCACAAATAAGGAGGATTTATGATTGATTATACTTTTTTTGAGATACTTCTCAATGAACGTTTAAGTAAGCTTTGCGACAATATTGATAGCAAAAATACGCGTATCAAAAATATTCAAGATGCTCATCATAAAGACGAGGGCGATATTGTAGGTGCAGGTTTGCAAGGCAATCTTGAAATGGGTATGATTGATTTATATAAAGATGAAATAAAAGATATTCGCAACGCTTTGCAAAAAATTAAAGATGGCACATTTGGAGTGTGTGAAATGTGTGATGATGAAATTGATGTAGAACGCCTTAAGGTTAAACCTCACGCAAAATATTGTATAAATTGCCGTGAGCTTTTTGAACAAACTCAAAAAAAGGAGCGATAATGAAATTAAAGTATTATGTTATTTTTTCAATAGTGTTTATGTTAGTGTGCGGACTTTATCTTTATAGTCTGCAGCCCCAAAACTACACTTATACACTTCCCTTTAGCTCAATGAATATTACTTTGCCCGTGGCAGTATGGATTATGAGCATTGTATTTGTATTTTTCGTAGCAACTTTAGTATTTTTTGCTTCAGCGTGGGCAAAAGATGTGATAGAGGATTATCACCGCAAAAATGATTATGACAAGCTTCTTACCCAAATTAACGAGCAGGCTCTCAATCAGCCCATAAAAAATCGTGTTTATAAACGCAAAGCCTTTGGCGACCTCTCTAAAATATTGCAGAGATTCTATCTTAAGCCACGATTAGATTCTATGGAAAGTTTTAATCGCAAAATTGATACATTATTTGAAAATTACAAAGATGTAATGAGTGGCAAAGTCGTAGATCTCAAAAGCTACCATTTAAACCGCGAAAATAAATTTAATATTCAAAACCTCAAAAATAAAATCAATGCAAATTATAAATTTGGATTTAATGTATTAGGCGAAGAATACCCCGATGAGCTTAAACGACACGCTGTGCTTGAGATTCTAAAACACGCTGAACCAAAAGAGCTTGATAAACTTCTCTCTCAACTGCCTCATCTTAGTATTGATAAAGCGCTTGCACAAGAAATGTTTAGAATCTATTTGAAATATCCTCAAACGATTAATGTTAAAAATATGAGAGAAGCCCTCAAAAATGTAGGGAGTGATGAGATGGAATATATTCAATATGCACGAGAAAGCAAAGGTGTGCTCACACCTGATGAATGGATTAAATTTTTTGAAGAATGCGCAGATAATGATGAAAAGGCAGAAATGGCATTCTTTTATGTGCTTTTTGAACTTGAAATGATTGATAAAGCAAAAGAAAGGCATCGCTCTCACGCTAAAGGTGAATATAAACTTATTGATGTATATTTAGAGCTTAAAAATAGTGGTAAAAATTATCCATTTGATATTTTTCTTTTCCAACCATAAAAACTAAATTATCCTTTTAAGCTTTGCAAGAAATGCGCATAGATTTCATCAAGGCTTTGAAGCTCTGCTTTGAGCTTAGTGCAGTTTTGCTCATCTTGAGTGGATTCTAGAATTTGTATGCGTTTAAAGAGATATTCAAACAATGCCCTATCAATATCAGGTAGCTTATTAATCGCATTTATACCTTGTGCTCGTCCTTTGACAATAACTCTTGCTGGGATTCCAACTGCAGTGCAATCTTGTGGCACATCTTTAATCACAACAGAATTTGCACCGATTTTCGCATTTGCACCAATTCTAATATTTCCTAAAATCTTTGCACCTGCCCCTATGACTACGCCATCTTCTATCGTAGGGTGGCGCTTGACTTTATCAAGGCTCGTGCCTCCGAGTGTAACACCTTGGTATATCATCACATCATTACCCACTTCCGCAGTCTCGCCAATGACTACACCCGTAGCGTGGTCAATAAATACGCGCCTACCTATTATAGCTGCAGGGTGAATATCAACATTTGTTATAAAACCTGTAAGCCCCATCAAAATACGCGCTAATATTTTAAATCCAGCCTTATAAAAGCGATGAGCTATACGATAATGCACCAATGCAATTAAACCCGGATAATTAAAAAATAACTCCACGCTGCTATTAAGTGCTGGATCTTTTTGTTTAATAATACTAAAATCTTCTTTGATAATGCCCCACAAAGTCATTATTC